>NZ_JBGONQ010000004.1:0-167186 GCF_041439145.1 Vibrio sp. 1F255
CATATCACTTACTACCGTTTTTGTTTTTAGTTCCCGCTAATCCGCGATGAACCTTTTTATTTACTTAGCGTTTTATGTAGCTAAGCTTAGACTTTCTTGAAGATGATAGAGGTGTTGATTCCACCAAAAGCAAAGTTGTTGCTCATCAAGTATTCAACATCCAATTCGCGACCTGAGCCCGTGATGTAATCGAGCTTGCCGCACTGTTCATCGACATTCTTAAGGTTTAGGGTTGGGCTGAACCAACCGCTATGCATCATCTCTAGGCTGAGCCACGCTTCAATTGCACCACATGCACCAAGCGTATGGCCAAAGTAACTCTTAAGAGAGCTGATTGGTACTTCACCAAAGATATTCGCTGTCGCGTTACTCTCTGCAATATCACCTTTTTCAGTCGCAGTACCGTGCGCAGAAACATAGCCAATCTTCTCAGCTGGAAGTTGTGCGTCTCTCAATGCTTTCTCCATACAGATTTGCATGGTTTCCATCTGAGGTTGAGTCACATGAGCCGCATCACAGTTGCTCGCAAAACCTATGATTTCTGCGTAGATCTTTGCGCCACGAGCAACAGCATGTTCGTACTCTTCAAGGATCAGGGTTCCAGCGCCTTCGCCGATAACCAAGCCATCACGCTCGCTGTCGTATGGGCTAGGGGATTTCTTGGGTGTGTCGTTTTTTAAACTGGTAGCGAAAAGGGTATCGAAAACGGCAGACTCAGTTGGGCATAACTCTTCACCACCACCGGCAACCATTACGGTTTGGTAACCATGCTTGATCGCTTCATAGGCGTAACCAATGGCTTGGCTTCCTGAAGTACAGGCGCTGCTGGTGGGAATCACGCGGCCACGCAGACCAAAGAACAGACCTACGTTTACCGCGGCTGTGTGTGGCATCATTTGAACGTAAGTGGTTGCTGTGATTGCTCGTGTCGACTTCTCGTTCAGCATTACTCCGAAAGCACCAACCGCATCGGTACTGCCAGTTGAAGAGCCGTAAGCGATACCAGTTTCGCCATTGGTCAATACATCGTGACCAATTAAGCCGGCTTGCTCCAATGCATTCTCAGTCGCAACGGTAGCTAGGCGTGATACACGGCCCATGCCACGCACTTGCTTACGCTTGTAGTGTTTAGGCAGTTGGAAGTCATCAATAGGCGCGGCAAGTTTTGTGTTGAGACCATCATATTGCTCGAAGCTTGGCATATATTGAGTCGCATTTTCACAGGCCTTTAGCTTAGGCTCTATCTGTTGCCAGTCGTTACCAAAAGCAGTAACACCAGACATTCCAGTTACAACAACGCGGCGGGTCATACTAAGCCTCCATTTACTGAAATCACTTGGCGAGTTACGTAGCCTGCAATATCAGACATTAGGTAGCTGACTAGGCCGGCTACTTCTTCCGGCTCACCCATACGGCGCAGTGGTACTTGAGGAAGTGCATGATCTTTCACGTGCTCGTCAACCATACCTGTGTCAATTAAGCCAGGAGCGACACAGTTTACCGTGATCTTGCGTTTTGCGAGTTCTAGAGCAAGAGACTTAGTTGCGCCAATCACCCCCGCTTTTGCTGCAGCATAGTTAGTTTGACCACGGTTACCCATAATGCCGGATACCGACGCTAGAGTGACGATACGGCCACCTTTACGCTTTTGAACCATAGGCATTACACAAGGGTGAAGTACGTTGTAGAAGCTATCTAGGTTGGTATGGATCACACCATCCCACTCTTCTTCCGTCATCGCGGGGAATGCAGTGTCACGAGTAATGCCCGCGTTGTTCACTACACCATAGTAAGCACCATGTTCAGCGATATCAGACTCAAGCTTTTCGCGACACTCGCTTCGTTTGCTGATATCAAATTGAATAAGACGTCCAGCGCCACCCAGTTCGGTGATCGACTTTAGCGTCTCTTCAGCACCTTGCTTGTCACCCATGTAATGAACGGCGATTTCAAACCCGTCTTTCGCGAGTTGAATAGCGATCGCTTTACCAATACCTTTACTGGCACCAGTGACTAAAACCTGACGGCTCATGATGGGCTCCTAGTTTTCATTTCTTGTAATTTTTGTTCGGTCGGCACGTAGACGTTGAGTTGGCATTGAGCCACTAACTCACCTCGGTCTTCGACTCTTGCGGTAAACACAGCCATACCGCTGTCTTCCATCATCTGTTCGGCGTAGATATCAAGGGTCTGACCTTGAGTAAACTCATCACACAGTGATTTATAGCGACGAGAGCCGAGTAAGAATCCGATTGGGGGCGTGGTGCCGTTTTTAAGTGCGTGATATCCAGACCATGCCGCTACAGACTGCGCCATAAACTCGATTCCAACATATGCTGGTACCGTTTGAGATTCGGCGTCAAAGAACAGATTATGGTCACCAATATCGACCTGACAGTGGATCGACAACGCCTCTACGCTGATAGCACGATCGATTAATATCATCGGATCATCGTGAGGGAGAAGTTGGTCTACAGAAGGGATATCAGTCATTTACTACACCAAAAATCAGGCTAATGTTGTTGCCACCAAAAGCAAACGAGTTGCTTAAGATGTTCTTTGCTTTAAGTTTCTGTGAACAGTTTACCAAATCAATCTCAATATCTTCAGCTTTATCCTGACATTTTTGTAAGGGAAGCGGTAAGTCATATTTCAAAATATGCCACGCAATTGCAGCCTCAATCGCACTTGCTGCGCCTAGAGTATGCCCGGTCAGCGGTTTGGTAGAACTGACGGGAACCTTGTTTGCAAAAATACGATGAATGGCTTTACTTTCCATCGAGTCATTGAGTGGCGTTGCTGTACCATGTGCATTGATATAACCAATGTCTTCTGCGTTTAACTGTGCAGAATGTAACGCTTTTTTCATTGCTTGTTCAGCACCATTGCCTTCAGGGTGAGGCGCTGAAATGTGGTGTGCATCAGAGCTGTCCCCACAGCCCAATAAGGCAATGTTTGACGTGTCTTGTGCTGCATTAACACCGGCTAACTTTGTTTTGCTGAGCAACATAAATGCCGCTGCTTCTCCTATGTTGATACCTTCTCGGGTTGCACTAAATGGCTTACAATGTGTTGTTGAGAGTGCTTCAAGACCGTGGAAACCATTGAGTGTCAGCTTACACAATGTATCCACACCACCCACTAACACGGCATCAGCCATACCTGAATCTAATAAGCGCTGGGCGGTCAGAAATACGCGGCCACTGGATGAGCAAGCCGTAGATATGACGTAGTTTGGCCCCGTTAATGCGCAATACTGGCTAACGAACTCTGAGGTATCACCAAGCTCTTGTTTTGAGTAATGGTAATCTGCTGGAAACTCGCCGTTTGCCAATTTTTGTTTGAAGACTGCTTCACCATCGGAGATCCCAGATGTGCTGGTGCCAATAACAACAGCAATTCTATCTGCGCCAAACTGAGATTTGGCTTGCTCGATAGAATCTTCAATTTGGTGAAGAGCCGACAGCGCCAGTTGATTGTTGCGAGTGGCGTATTGCGTAAGATCTGAAGGAATCGGTGGTAGTTCACCCGCGATCTGACCAACGACAGTGTGTTTACCATCGTTCAGCATATCGTGCACTTCGACCATATTTGATTCACGCTCGTCTTTTAGACAGCCATGAATATCGGCAATCTCTGAGCCTAGCGCTGAGTGGAAACCACAGTCTTGGATGTAAATAGGCATAGTGTTCAACTCTTACTTGGATTGTCGACAATCGTTGAGTTCAACGTTTGTATGGTGATGTTGTAGCCCAGGGTCAAATGTTTGAAAACAATGTCGCCTGCCGTTTTGTGTGTACCAGGATCTGTTTGGTAATCAATTTGAATGATTGCCTGTTGGTTTTCATCAAATACGGTTCTTGTTTTGTCGGTATCGACTAGGTGCCAACCTATGCTTTGTAAAGGCTGAGCCCATGCTTCAGCCGGCCATAAGGTAAGCATTAAATTAAATAGCACCTGTTCAGGTTGTGGCAAAGTTGCGCCAAGCCCAGACAAAACCTGCGTATCAATTACTTGATTCTGGTATTGCAGCGATAGAATGCGAGTACCCCAAGAGGAGAACCCCGCCAAAACCACTTTACCTGGTGTGACTTCGACTTGAACCGGAAGCTGCTGTGTATCATTTTCCCACGTAGCGCTAATCAACTGACTGGCTGTTAATGAGTATCCCAGTTCAGCTGGCAGTGGTAGTGCTAGATCGGTGTCTTGATCGATAGATACGCTCGCACCACTTGGCTGCTGAGAAACCATCGAGCAGGCACTCATTAGAATGCCCACTAGTATGGCGAAGGTTACCTTTAATGTCTGGATCATCTAAAAGCCTCTCGAGTAATTGGTCCTTCTACGTTTTTACTACTGTTGATCGCGAGTGGAGAAAGCAGCCAAGCGACAAAGATCCCTGTCAGAACCGTCACCCCGAAGCTATGAATAGCATGAGTCTGGCTCAGCGACAGTAAGCCGAATGAAAGTAGTGTTGTGAGACCTGACAAGGTGATCGCTAATAAGGTGCTCAGCGATTTCTTTTGCTCAGCAAAGAACAGGGTGTAGTCTATGCCAATCCCTAAAATCAGAATCAAACCAAGCAGGTTAAATAGGTTCAGTGTCGAGCCTAAAATGCCCGTGACCGCCAAACCTGCTACGCCTGCAATCAATGAAGGCAACAGCATTAACAGGCTTTGCTTCACACCATAGCGCCAGCCTAACAGCATGCCAATAGCTGCCAATGCTATCAATAACAGCTCGGTAATCTTGACGCGGTACTCAGCAAAAAGAGAGGAGATTTCATCCGCTTTATTGAGGTGTTTCACACCTTGCTTCTGAGAAAAATCTGACTCCAACCACTGTGAGAAAAGCTCAGCATCAGTGACGTCTTTTATCAAAATGACCGACGCTGCTTGCCCGTCGATAGGTTTTAACCAAAGTGGTCGAACAGGCTCTGAGACTGGAGACTCCAAAAATCCAGATACCGTGATTGGTTCGAATTTTGGTAGTTCTGGAAACGTAGACCAACCGAGAGAGCTTTGTAATATATGGCTTTGTTGACTATAGAGTTGTTCAACCAACTGATAGTTATCATGCTGTTCTTGTTTACTTAACAAGTGTTGATTGATGCTGCGATACCCGGAGATACCTTGGCTATTGACCAAAGAATCTAAGCTCGTGGTGATCTCAGCCAGTTTTTTTAGCAGTTTTTGGTCGCTCTTGGCGGTCACCAGCAGCATATTTTGACCGCTGCCTAATCCTGAGATATCAGTAATGGCTTGCTCTTGCTGTTTGAGTTGATCTGGCATCGCTTGAAGTTGACGAATATCGTCGTCGTAGCGAATTTGGCTGAGTGATATCAAACTAACGACAGTCACTATTAATGGTAAGCCAATTCTAAATTTTTGGTTGCTCCAAAGGCTTAACCAAGTATGCCAAAGGTTCAACAGGGGAAGAGGGCGCTCTTGGCCTGGTTTTACCGCTAAAACGGGGTACCAGCACACCACACTGGCGTAAGCTGCGATCAGTCCAATCGACGAAAACAGAGCCAGTTGCTGCAAGCCTGGGAATGGCGCAACCAGTAGCCCTAAGTATCCGATTAAGCTGGTGATTAAACCTAGAGTGATGGCAATGAAAATATGCTTTAGGCCTTTATCGCTCTGCCAGTGGCTTCCTGCGGCCAAACGGTCAGTGAGATAGTGAAAAGAGTAATCGATGGATACGCCAATCAAGCTAGCGCCAAACACCAAGCTGAATAGATGCACCTTACCAAAGATAGCGACAGTGCTTGCCAGTGCAACCAATAATCCTGTACTGATTGAGAGTAAAGATAAGGCAAGTGGTAGCGCACTACGAAATGTCAGCCACACCAATAAAATAACGCCTGCCAATGAGCCCAAACCAATGGTACTGATTTCTGATTTCGCGCTTTCGGTACCGTAATTGGCGTAGAACACCACACCAGTATGCTGCACCTTGACGCCAAATTGTTTTTCGACCTCGCGCTCAATTGAATCAAGATCTGGAAGTTGTTCTTGAATCGCCAAGCTATAAGGTGAGTCCGCCAGAGTAGCCGTGACTAAAATATGAGTTTGCTCATTCGACTGGGCCGTGAGATAGCCCTCTTTCAGAACAAAGTTACTTGATTGGACGCCAATAGCGCTGATGTAGTCGCGAAATAACAAGAATGGGTCGAGAGATAACTCTGCTGCAGTGACGCCTGAGAATGGATTGTACAGAGACTGAATGACATATTGAGCTCGCGAATCAGGCGAGTGTGTCAGCGTCTCTTTTTGTTGTTGGGTCAGCAGTTGAGATCGGTGACGAAAATAGAAATCGCTCCACTGGCTTTGAGTGCTGGCGTTGATTTTACCTTGAACTTGCTTAAACAGAGTTGGCTGACTTGAAAAAGTTCTTTGGTTGAGAGCTTTTTCAAAAGCGTCGGTCGCAACCATGGTTTGTTCGATATCGGGAGCGCTTATGATAAATACCACTTGCTCGCTCATCGAGCTGGATATCTGCTGAAAGGCTTGCTCTACCATTGGGTCTTGCTGGTTTTCGGGCAGTAACTTTAGAATGTTGCTTTCAATCGGTACCGACGAAGAAAAAGCGAATTGTTTGGTCAACAACCCGCTAAACAGCATTACAACAACAAGCCAAACAAGGGCAAGACTAGAGTTGGAATTGTTTCGCTTCAGCATCTGATAATACTTCCGGTAGATGGCTTAACTGACTGAATTCGATCACTGTGCTATCTCCACGAATCTCTTTCAACTCAATACGTTCAATATCGCTGTTGCCTTGCAGCGTGATAGCCTCAAACACCGCATTCATCGGTGCATTTTTGGGCTTTAGAGTCAGTGTCCATGCTTGTACATTTTCATCAGAGCTGGTGTTAGTTGCGGGCTCAAAATTGAGTGCGAACTGTTCCTGAAGTTTTTGCGTGTCCCCATGAAACACTGACAAGAAGATATGGCTGAAATAAAACGCCATTGGATTTTCTTTGTCGGTGATGATTTTTGCGGGTTGATCGGCAAACCTTTGGCTCAGTTTGTTATCGGTGAGCACTAAGTTCACGGGAAACGGAGTGGTTTGTGTCCAGAGTAAGCCACTTGATTTGTCTAACAGAAATGTACCTTGTGACGTTAAAGGCTGGGCGAACATCTCCATATTGCGTGTTTGAGTGAACTCACCACGCACAATACTATTTTCGCTGAGCACCGTCTGCAGCTCTGAAATAGAATTGACAGCAGCAGAGTTTTCTTTGGCGCTTACAAGGCCGCTTGCCATCATCGCAGTAAGTCCAATTAGCGCGATATTGATGTATTTGCGACTGCGTTTAAACAGATTCATGGTTCACCTGCTGTGGGTTAGAGGTTTGTGTTTGATGTTCAGTTGCTAGAGGTAAGCAACCAAATTGGTGCCAGTGTTCGACTTTGTCAGTAAACACTTTGGGTGAGGCAAAGCACATCTCTTGTTCTTCGATGGTGACGGCAACCTGCATGGTGTGAGCACGTGTCATTCGAGCACCGGTTAGAGCATCATGAATTTCATAATCGACGCGCAGGCGATTTTCCCACTCGGTGAGTTTCGCCGTTACCTTAATCTTGTGATTAAACGGTATCGCCTTAATGTATTTCACGCGGGTATCGATGATAGGCCACATGTAGCCAGAATCCTTCATCTCATGGTAGTTGTACTCAATCTTATCCATCATGATGCGCCTAACTTCTTCAAAGAATCGGAAGTAGTTGCCGTGATAGATCACGCCCATTGGGTCGGCATCTTGGAATGAGGTGATAAGCGTCACCTCAGATTGTAATGGGTGAAGGATTTCAGACATAAATCGCTCTCAACAATATTGCGTAAAGGGTTGGCTACTTTATGAGTAAAGTGACCAGTGCTGACTTTGAATACGAGCAATGAAGTGGCGTAGATCGCCTTCAAGTGGTCGATCTTCTACGATAAATTCAAACTCCTTAAGCACTTCGTCGCGAATGTGCTTGAGGTTCTCACTCATGTGGTGCTCATCAAGCTCATTGTGGCGCTTACGAAGTTCGAGTGCTTGTGTCCCCGCCAGTAGTGACGCTGCTGCCACTTGTTCGGTTAGCTCTAGAACGCGTAAACAGTCACGAGCTGCGATGGTGCCCATACTCACTTTATCTTGGTTGTGACACTCAGTTGAGCGAGAGAATACGCTTGCTGGCATGGTGTGTTTCAATGCTTCTGCTGTCCAAGCTGAAACGCCAATCTGTACTGCTTTAAAGCCGTGGTTGATTGGCTTACGTTCGCCTTCAGCACCCGTTAGGTTGAATGGCAAACCGTTGTTGAACTTGTAGTCCATCAGCTGAGCCATTTGACGGTCAAGCAGATCAGCAAGGTTCGCAACTGCAGTTTTTAACGTATCCATCGCCATTGCAATGTGTCCACCGTAGAAGTGTCCACCGTGCAGTACGCGCTCATTATCACCATCGATAATTGGGTTGTCGTTGGCACTGTTTAGCTCGTTCTCGATCATTTGGCGTAGCCAAGGCAGAGAGTCTTGAACCACGCCGATAACATGTGGAGCACAGCGCAGAGAGTAACGATCTTGGAGGCGATCACTGTTACGTGGCGGGCGATCCGCTTGCAGATCATCACGCAGCCATGCAGCAACTTGTTGTTGACCAGGATGAGGTTTGACTGCAAACAGCGCTTCATCGAAATGGAAGTCATTGCCGTGCATACCGACTGATACCATAGCGGTGATCTTAGTTGATAGCTGAGCTAGATATTCCGCACGCTTGTAAGCGATACAAGCTAATGCCGTCATTACAGACGTACCATTCATCAACGCCAAGCCTTCTTTTGGCTTAAGTTTGATAGGGCTAATTCCTAACTCTTTGTAGACGTCACTGGTTGGGCGCACTTCACCTTTGTAGATTACATCACGCTCACCAATCAGTGCTGCGGCTAAGTAAGACAGAGGTGTTAAGTCGCCACTGGCACCCACCGATCCTTCTTGAGGAATGCGTGGTGAGATGTCTTGGTTGATTAGGGTAACGATCTGGTTGAGTAGATCGTGAGTCACACCAGAGACACCTTGTGATAACGAACAAAGACGAGTTGCAAGGACTGCACGAGCTTGTTCGTGAGACAATATTTCACCTAAACCACAGCCGTGAAAACGTGTTAAATGCAGTGGTAGCTCGTCAACTAGGTTTGGCGGAATCGCAACCGTACATGAGTCACCGTAACCCGTCGTTACACCGTAAATCACACCTTCTTCTTTCAATAGGCGTTCTAAGAAAGCGACACCACGGTCGATCTTAGATGTGAATGCTTCACTTGTGTTCATCGAGGCTTTTGCGCCTTGTGAGATAGCGACAACATCCTCAATCGTGAGGCGCTCGGCACCAAAGGTGATGCTATTTGGATTCTTTTTCGTCATGGTGCTTGCTCAATGTCCAAAAATTAAAAAAGTTGTACCACTGAAGCGGTGCTTGCAGTGTGTAGTGCTGAAGTCGATTTGCGTATTTTTGCACGACTTGCTGTAAAGATTGTTCGCGAGTCTTTCTTGGTAGCTCGATCTTGTTGCTAAAATGCTCGAAATAGACATTAAAATGCGGCTTAGATTGTGAGTCGTCACGTAACCCAAACAGCAAAAATACGGGTGCTTTGAGAACCGAGGCTAACATAAATGGACCTTGAGGGAATGGAGCTTCCTTACCTAAGAACTCAGCCCATACTGAGCGGCTCTCTTTGCTGGTGGAAGTTCGATCGCCAACAATCACGATCCATTCGCCTTGCTCTAGTTTCTGTTGTAACAAGATAGCGGTATCAGGCCCCATCGATGTCACCTGAATCAGATTTAAATCAGACTGCGGGTTAACCGCTTTCATCACGGAATTAAAACGTTCGGCGTGTTCTGTAAAAACCAGGGCGTTGATTTTGATGTTCGAGTGTCTGCGACCTAAAGCTCGGCACAGCTCAATATTGCCAAGGTGAGATCCAAGGATTAGCACACCTTGCTTATTTGCCACCATGCTCTCGAACTGGTCTTGGCCATGAATAGTCAGGTTATCTGCCGAGAAATCACCTTTCCATGCCGCGAGCTTGTCGAGCATCGTATGGCCAAATGAAAGCAGATGGTTGTAACTGGTTAGTTCTCCGGGGAGCTCAATATTTTGCTGTTCCGCATAGGCTTTTAATTGGAATAGATATTGTTCGGAAGCGTTTCGCGCACGCTGGCCCGTCAAGTGGTAGTAACGCATCACACCACGCAGAATGAGGTTGAACACACCGCGACCTAACAAGGTATAAATGGCTAATAACAGCTTAATGCCTAATACTGTGCCGCGTTCTTGAGTGCGGGACCAGTGTGGTTGTTCAGAAGCTTGCGGCTCTGAATCAGTCGATAAATTTGGGTTATTATCAGCTGAATCGGATTTGAAATGGCGAGCAATCAGTTTTGGTGCTCTTGGCAGCATGCTGAAGAATAGACGTGTATGCATCCAACTGATTTTGACGTTATCCCACAACGCATCGAAATGAGAGATGCCGTTCTCGGGATAGATAACGCGCGTTTCAACGAAGTCTATGTCGCAACCTTCCCAATACAGGCGAACCAAAATCTCGATATCGAAGTCCATTCTCGAACCAACATCGTACTTATTCAACACAGTTTGAGTTTGGTTGATAGGATACGCTCTAAAGCCACACATGCTGTCTTTAATTGATAAAGAAAGGGTTTCTATCCATACCCAGATATGTGTCGCGTAGCGCCCATAGAGCCTTGCTTTGGGTACGCTGTCGTCGTAGATAGGCTGGCCTGATATCAGACGTTGTGGCTTAGCTTGTGAGGCCTCAATCAATGTTGGCAAGGCTTCCAGGTCGTGTTGCCCATCAGCATCTATCTGAATAGCGTGGCTAAAGCCTAGTTGCTGCGCTTTTTTGATTCCGGCTTTTACTGCGCCGCCTTTACCTTGGTTCTGTTCAAGCGTCACCAAGGTTACGTTTGAATTCTCTGCTAGGGGAGACAGAAACTGTTTTGTTGTGAGTTCACTGCCATCGTCAACGATGATGATCGGTAACTCAAAATGATGAAGTGACGACACCACAGCCGGCATGGTTGCGCCATGGTTAAAGCACGGGATAAGGAAGCAAGCCTTGTAGCTGCTTTCTTTTGTGTGGTGTTGAGAAGTAGCCTCGACGGGAGCGCTATTCACTTTTTTCTCCCAGCTTCATTTTGCCTGAAGAGTGGGTCTGTTCACCGTTGTTTGATGTGTAACTAAAGCTCAGCTTGTCTTTGTCAGCATCCCATTTGAGTGATAGCTGGATTGTAGCGTCAGGCAGGATAGGCTCTTGGAACTTAATGACTTCCATTCCTTTAAAGAAACCAGGAACGCCTAACTCTTGGACTGCGTAGTGAAGTGCCCAATCAATTTGCGTGACGCCAGGTAGAATAGGGAAGCTCTTGAAGTGCCCATTAAAGTCGGTGATATCTCCGCTAACATGAAGTGTCAGGGTCGATTCATTTTCTACCGTGTCTACAGCAATGATGTTTGGTTTTCTTTTATCCATAGGGCGTGCTTAGAATCCTTGGGCAAATATTGGTTCTTTGACAAAAATATAAAAAGATAATCTCAGTGTAAAATACGATCAGCGGTTTCTATGATTTTATTAGCTGTTCTATGTGAGATGTTAATCGCTTACCTTGGCTGTTGAGGGGGATCTCATCGACAACACGGTATTTTCTCGGGATTGCGATTGGCTCTAACCACTTTCTGAGTTCTGTACGCAGCATCAACCAGAATTTACCTTTGCTCATGGTCGATAGAGCGGCTTGGCCTTCATCTGATAATACCAAAACAGAGGCTAATATTAATCGCTCAGGCTCCTCAAATGGAATAACCACGCACTCACTTATCCAAGGCAGTTGCTCCAGTCGCTTTTCCACTTCAACCAGTGATACTCGCTTTTCTTCTATCTTGATCACTCGGTCCGTTCGGCCCTTCAATATGAATTGATTCTCCGAGACCATCTCGCACTCATCAGAGGTTTGATACCAGTTATTCTTATCGATGTACGGCGACAATAACTTAATGCAACTCTCACTGTTGAGACTAGCCTCAATACAGGCAAAAAGCTGCCAAGGCGTTTGAGCGCTCTCTTGCTGACGAAATGCGATGCCACCGGTTTCTGTGCTACCAAAGACTTCAATCGGTAAATGACCAAGCAGATCTCGTGACTGGTGAGCCGACTCGGTAGGCAATGGACCACCCGAAGAGAAGATTCCTGCAAGTTGTACCTTGTTGGTCTCATGCTTTAATCGTTTAAGTAGCGCTGGGCTGCTGATCAGTACACAGTTTTGATTTGCGTGAGATAAGATCTGTTCTGGGTATTCAAGGTTGTGTCGAGCAAATGGAACACCAGAGCATAGTGGCCATAAGATTCTAAACAGCAAACCATAGATATGTTGATGAGAAACTGTGCTTTGGATTTGGTTTCCCTTGAGTAACTCACCCCAGTTCTTGTGTAACTGAGCGGTCTCAATATCGAGGTGCTCTAACGTTTTATCTATCGCTTTTGGCGTGCCACTTGAACCTGAAGTGAACAGAGTTAATGGGACTGTTGCCAAATCAATGGTCGTAAGATTCTCGGTTAGAGGTTTTTGTGCTTCAGTGTTTGAATCCAATAAGGTTTGGATATTACGAACGTCATTCACCTCAACTTCGCCAATCGAGTTATCAACTAGCAGGCAATCAAACTGCTTACTTAACTCAGCAAGCGCACATGGCTGGTAGTTGCCCGGTAAGATGATGTGTTTGTTGGCTGCTGTACATGCCAAAAAGGCCACCGCAAATAGGTAGCTGTCTTGGGTACAAATCGCGATTCGTTGAAAAGGGGATAAAGACAAAAATTGTACGAGTTGAGATAAGTCGTCGTTAAATGTTTGCCACGTAATCTCGCTATTGTCGTCAAAGCAGACAATAGATTCAGGGGCTCTGTCCTGGCTAAGAAGCTCAGACAACGAGGTGTAAGATACGGTTTGGGTCATAACAATTTAACTCTGACGAATGCGCTGTCTTACTACCCACTCTCCTGCAAAGAGTAACCCTGCAAACAGATAGCTGAGTAAGCCATTGTATAGGGTCCATACTTCTAGCGGTTGGAAGCAGGTGTAAAGGGCAATAGAGCCATTGATAACAAAGAACAAGCACCACACTTTGGTGACTTTTCGTGTGTAATCAACGCCACTTTGCGGAAGTTCAGGCTCTTGAAGGCGAGCAAGACGTTCGATAATCGTTTGTGGTTGCCATAGGCTCGAAGCGAATACAACCAGCATACAAACATTAACGATAACGGGATAATAGGTTAGCCAGCCGTGTTGCTTAAAGGCTAAGCCTAAAGCCAGCAGAACAATACCGGCACTTCCACTGATCCAAGCTAGGTGTTTTAGCTCTTTGATTTTAGCCTGACCGCCGGTGAAAATGCGTACAGCAAAGATAGCGGCTAAGGCAATACCAACGGTTTGTAAGCCAAACTTGTTGAGTCCAAAGTAAACCGCTATTGGATAAGTGAAAAGTATAATTGCCGACAGTAAAGTCAGCAGAGGACGCATTAGGCGTCCTTCAATAGTTCAACCACAGATTCGACAACGTCATTAACGGTGCGCACTGCTTTGAACTCTTCAGGTTTTATCTTCTTACCTGTGACGTTCTGTAGGTGAACGACCAAATCAACGGCATCAATGCTGTCTAGGTCTAGATCAAGATAGAGATGAGCTTCAGGGGTGATATCTTCAGCGTCAAGCTCGAACAGCTCAATAAGCGCATCTTTAACCTGGTTGTATACTTCTTGTTGGTTAGCTTGTGTCATAAAGATCTGTCTAGTTATTCGTTTGAGAAGAGATGTAGTTCGCTAGATTTTCAACTGACGCAAAGTGCTGTCGAGTGTTTGAATCATCTGCATCGATAACAATGTTGTACTTTTTCTTGATAGCAAGGCCAAGCTCAAGGGCATCGATAGAGTCTAGTCCAAGTCCATCACCAAATAGTGGAGCTTCCGTTTCAATCTCATCAATGCTCATGTCTTCAAGGTTCAATGCGTCGATGATCAGTTGTTTCAGTTCGTTGTGTAATGTTTCCACTTTGGCCTACTTAATGCTTTATCTGAATGCTGCTTTAAGGGGGCGATTCTACATTATATGAGGTATTTTCGAAATGCCGATATCGCCTGTTATGTTATTGATACGCTAAATGTTTTCTTCGGAAGGGAAAATTGTTTGTGCAAGATGATGATTAAGGCGC
The DNA here is from genome assembly GCF_041439145.1 of Vibrio sp. 1F255. Lineage (NCBI taxonomy): Bacteria > Pseudomonadati > Pseudomonadota > Gammaproteobacteria > Vibrionales > Vibrionaceae > Vibrio > Vibrio sp. 1F255. Next base: position 14,274 of record NZ_JBGONQ010000004.1, read on the forward strand.
CTTGCTGCCGAAGTTAAATTATTTGAGCCTTCAATAAATGGTTCGACTTCTATTTTACCTTTCACCGCGACATGAAAAAAGGGCTTCGACGCAGGAACTTGATACCATTTTTTCTCTTTCGTTAAGAATGTCGGAGAAACCGTAATATGAATCACGCGTAAATCGGTTTGTGTTCGAGTCGCGATTTGTGCCGCCCCACGCTGTAAGGATGGTTCAATTCCTGGCGTTGTGCGAGTTCCTTCGGGAAAAATCAGCATGACATTGCCACGTGAGAAGCGTTCTTCACAGCGCTCTAAAAGATCGTCAGGGGCTTGGTTCGGTATATAACCTGCCGCTTTGACAATCCTTTTCATAAAAGGGTTTTCCCAAATGGCCGCTTTGACGAGGCAATCACATTGAGGAAGTTGAGAGGCGATCAGCACATAGTCAATCAAACTTGGGTGGTTGGCGACGATAATGCAGTTACGGTCGTTACGCAGTAGTTCTGCACCATCAATTCGGTAATCGATTGCTCCGGTGAACTTCATGATTTGGCAAAAGGCGTTGAATGAGAAACGAATCAATCGCTGTGCTTTAAGCTCTCTTTTAATGGTGTTGGAAGTCGTTAGCGCGATAGTGGGTAAGATTAAGAAGCTTAATACTAAGCCACCTAGACCAAAGATGGTAAAGCACAGCCCTGTCGCGAATACTCGCCAATATTGGTCGATTTTGCTCATGATTGTGGACCTGTCTCGGTGTTATTTACCCAAGACCAAGTTTGGTGCTTGCCAGCAATAGCCCACTTATTTGCGCCCAATAAGATATGTTGGAGCGTTTGTAGCCCTTGTGGTAACACGGAAGGTGCTTGGTTGGCTTCTACTGTTCTAGTAATAGAATATTCACTGCCAACGCTGAGCACTAAGCCCAGAGCATAATCCGTATAGTCTTGTGTTTCGTATTCTTGGTAAAGCTCAGGCAAAGGCTGGTCGAAGTCAATGACGAGTACACGATGTGACGGGTACTGATGTAGGTAAAGATAAGCTTCGATCAGAGCGTTGTGGAAAGTATCTTGGCCGGCCGCAATAGAGGTCAGAGGGATTGGTGCTTTCGCTGCGATGGTAGTTAACCCTGCAGCTGTATTATGCACCGACTGTGAAAACGCCATTGGCGAGGCATCATCACCTTCCAATATCGACTGGATCAAGGTTGCGGTTCGGTGCAGTTCACCATGTCGACTGGCAAAAACCAGATAATCAATCGAGTTGTCTTTTAAGAGTGTCAATGCAGTTTGAACGGCCAATTTACTTTGTAGGCTCATTCGGCGGCGCATCATCGGTGGGATCGCTTTAAATTCAGTTGAGCCATCTTGTGGCCAATCTAAATTAGTGCTCCACGCTTGCCATTGGGCAACAGAATTGAGACCAGCCGAATTTGCAGACCATTTCTCAATATTAAACGACATTAATTGGGATTGATTTGACATAGAGTATTGATTTGCTTTGAGTCTAACTAAATACTATGCGCGCTTATAAATAAACACAGATAAGGAATTTAAATGAAATTACTAAAAATAGCAGTTTCAATGTTATTCATATTCGTTCTTGCAGGATGTGGACGCGTCCAACCTGTAATGAATGTTGAGGATACTCCAGTTGCACTGAATCTTCAAAGTAAACAGGTTAAATCAGCTATTTCTGAATCTGCTGAAAATCGAGGCTGGTTGGTTTCAGAAATAAAGCCTGGTTTGATCCGCGCTGAATTGTATGTTCGTTCGCACCACGCTGTGGTTGAAATTCCTTATAGTGATAAGTTTTACTCTATTCTTTACGTTGAATCAGAGAATTTGAAGTACGACGATGGTGAAATACACCGTAATTACAACCGTTGGGTTAATAACTTAAACGTTGATATTAAACGTAAGCTTGCGCAAATGGCAGCTGAGTAACTCTCTATTATTTAAAGTTAGGTTTTTCGTGTCGGAATATAAATTAGATCCATTCAACGCATTAGAAGCAAAAACAGAAGCGCAGAAATTGTCTTTCGCTCCGATTGTTTTTCATACTGCTCGTACACTTCGTGATTTAGGCATTTTGAAAGCGTTAGATGACGCGGGCAACGAGGGTTTACCAGCAGAGTCTATCTCTGAATCGACCGGTGTCTCTGAGTACGGCGTGAAAGTCCTGCTCGATATGGCGTTAAGTGCTCATATTGTGACTTGGGAAAAGCCTAACTACAAAATGGCTAACCTTGGTTTCTACCTTCTGCATGATGGTATGACTAACGCAAACATGGATTTCACAGCCGATGTTTGTTATGCCGCGATGATGCATCTAACAGAAGCGATTGAAGAAGGCACACCTGCAGGCTTGAAAGAGTTGGGTGATTGGGAAACCATTTACCAAGGCTTGTCTCAATTGCCAGAAAAAGCAAAAGAGAGTTGGTTCAAGTTTGATCACTTCTATTCGGATCGCTCGTTCCCTGTGTTACTTGAAAAAGTCTTCAGCAAGAAACCTAAGTCGCTGGTGGATATCGGCGGCAACACGGGTAAGTGGGCGATGCAATGCTGCAACCATGATGCGGACGTTGAGGTGACGATTGTTGATTTGCCACAGCAGCTAGAAATGGCAATGGCAAACGCGGCAAAGCATGGTCATCAAGAGCGAGTCACGCCATTCCCAGCGAATATGCTCGATAAACAGCAAACTCTGCCAACGGGCGCGGATGTTTGGTGGATGAGTCAGTTCCTTGATTGTTTCTCGCCAATGGAGATTCTGAGCATATTAAAGCGCGTTCGCTCTCATATGTCAGAAGATGCGACTGTCTATATCCTTGAACTGTTTTGGGATTCACAGAAATACGATGCGGCTTCTTATAGCTTAAACGCGACGTCTCTCTACTTTACCTGCTTGGCCAATGGCAACAGTCGTTTTTACCGCAGTGAAGATTTCTTAGAGATTGTTGAAGAAGCGGGCTTTGAAGTGGTAACGCGTACCGACGATATCGGTCTTGGTCACACGCTTCTAGAATTGAAAGCTGGCGCGCAATAAAAATAACAAACATGGCTTAAATAATGAAAAAACTATCAACTCAAGTGGTGATCATCGGAGCTGGGCCATCAGGGTCTATTGCTGCGTCTTTACTTCATAAAAAAGGCATCGATGTTCGAGTGATTGAAAAGAGCGTATTCCCTCGCTTTTCTATTGGTGAAAGCCTATTACCAGCTTGTATGGAAGTGATTGAACAGGCTGGGATGACTGACGCAGTGATCAACGCTAACTTCCAATACAAAGATGGCGCTGCCTTTCGCAAAAATGGCGTTTATACGGCGTTTAATTTTGAAGACAAGTTCTCTTCTGGCCCTGGAACTACGTTTCAGGTTCAGCGAGGTGCCTTTGATAAGGTTTTGGCAGATACGGCTGAGGCGCAGGGTGTCTGCATTGATTACCAACATGAGTTAATGGGCATTAATTTCACCGACGACAGCACCATTTTAGATGTACAAGTGCTGGGTGGAGAGCGTTATCAGATAGAAGCGCAATACGTTCTGGATGGCAGTGGTTTTGGTCGAGTGCTACCAAAAATGCTTAACTTGGCAGAGCCGTCATCGCTCCCTCCACGCAAAGCTATTTTTACGCACATTAACGATCATATTGCAGAGGTGGATACCGATCTTGAATATGACCGAAATAAAATTCTTATCTCTGTGCATCCAACCAACCCTGATGTTTGGTATTGGTTGATCCCGTTTAGTAACGGTGTCTCTTCGTTTGGTGTCGTAGGAGAGCCTAAGTTCTTTGAGTCCTATCCAGAAGACAAGATTGCTGCAATTAAACAGCTGGCAGCGGAAGAGCCGGGCTTGGCTGAGATACTGGCAAGCGCCGAGTATCCAAACCCTGCGGGTGAAATTGGTGGCTATTCTGCCAATGTAAAACATTTGGCGACGGATAAGTACGCGTTGCTTGGCAATGCCGGCGAGTTCCTTGACCCGGTGTTCTCGTCAGGCGTGACGATTGCGATGAAGTCGGCACAGTTTGCGGTTGAGTGTGTTGAAAAGCAACTTAACGGTGAGAAGGTAGATTGGGAACGCGATTATGCCGCTCCTTTGATGGTTGGTGTAAACACCTTTAGAACGTATGTTGAGGGGTGGTACTCAGGTACTTTGCAGGATGTGATTTTCTATCAAGATCCAAATCCAAAGATTAAGCAGATGGTGTGCTCAATTCTGGCGGGTTACGCATGGGATCAAGCCAACCCTTATGTGAAAGAGTCTAAGCGCCGATTGGCGACACTGGCTGAGATATGCCGAAACTAGGTAATCGATTTTGTATGTAGCAATACTCTAAATTGTCACGATGGATCGTCATAAATTAAAAACAGCCGCAATGTGCGGCTGTTTTTGTATCTGAAAAATATGGGTGGTCAGCTTAATCGGATTTAAGCCTATTTTAAGTCGATGCTGTTCAATCGTCCCATAAATATAAGTAGATCAATTACGTCTTTGTGAGCATCAAGCAGCGCACGTTTGGTTTGGCTATAAGCGGCAAGTCGGCCGTGCTTTCTGATTGAACATACCTTGGTTTTGTACTTGTAGTCACCATTCTCAGAGAAGACGCGCCACTTAGCGATGTAGCATTCGTCGCGGTGTTCAGGATCACTCTGAGTTGGATTTGGTTTGAATACAATTTTGGGTTCTAGACTATGAGGCAGGCGCGTCATCAGGTAGGGCTCTTTGAGGACTTTGGGCCAAAATTTACCCCAAAGCTGTCTGCCCAGTTCATCTCTTAATTTAATGGTTTTCTTTAGTGCTTTGTCTTCACCCATACGAACAAAACCGACCGATCGATGCAGCACCGTATCTTCGGGAGTATGGATGTGGATCTTAAAAGCGGTTTTACCTTTCGAGATAAAGCGGTAACCGGTAGCACCAATTAGATTATTCTGACTCATAGTTTGCTAAGTGATGATTATGTTATTAATAAGATTACGCCAAATACTGCAAAACCGAAACTAATACCCATGAAAAAAATAAAGCCTTAGCATCTTTGCTAAGGCTTTATTAGAAACTCTGAGACGAGAGTGTCGCTAACTACATGATTTTCTGCATCACATCACCAATTTGAATGCTTCCCGCAAGGCTTGGCTGATCAATCGTGAGTTCCGCTTCGTTTTCGTAAACGCGAGAAACCGTTAGGGTGATGTCGCTTTGAGAAACCTTGTTGCGTGGCAAACCGCGTTGGTCGATAAACGAACCTGTGTGCCACAGTTGCAACTTGTCACCTTGTTGTACGCCATGCATTCGACCTAAATCAATGGTCACCGTGTTACCAAATACCGCTGCCACCTCTGGAAGCGTGATCTTACATGACACTTCAGATTCCAAGTCCAACATAATATTGCGGCTAACACGCAGCATCATACTGCCGTAGGTTGATGCCCAGAAACGAGCACTGCGGGTGTCCACTTCACTGGTCTTAGCAAATGGCCACTTTGCCACTTCACGATAGCTACGGTTGTAAACCTGATGTCCTGTTTTACCATCGAAGACTTGCATCTCTAACGCAAACTGACGATTGATGATGTCGTCTTTCAAAAGCTTGGATTCGATGGTCGCGGTTAAATCGGTAATGTCGCCACCAATGATGTACTGCGCGCCAGTGTCTTGGGCGATCATCTTGATCACCTCTGGTCGACGCTTGTCGATATCGTAATTGGTCGTGCCAACGGAAACAAAGCTGCGAGACTCTTGCGCCAGCTGTCGGTCCACGACATGGCCAAAATCATCACCAATGTTATAGATTCTGCCCATTACAGCTTGCTGAGGGGAGGTCACATCAATGTTGCCGACTAAAAATGTCTTCTTGTATTGGCTCTCATGGCAAGCATTTGCCGAAGGATAGATATCGATCCTTGCGGTGATCATTATATTGCCACTGCGTTTTTTCTCTTTCTCTACCAAGATGTAGCGCACTTCATGATTGGTAAATTGAAACTCTTTCTTGTTTGCGTCGAGGTACGGCGTGAGGTTGGAGATACTACCAATATCAGCACCTGAGAACTGGATCGCTTTATATACCGCGTCTTCCAGAGCATGAACCCTTGCCGTTTCCTCTGAGGATACGATGGCTGCGGTACCGGTAACTTCATACCAAGAGGCATGAGCACTGAAGCTTATGGTTATCAGTGAACTTATTGAAAATAAGTAAGAAATTATTTTTTTCATCTATTCGTTACCAGTTGGGTATAAATATTGCTTAACAAATAACTATAAGCTTGAAGCTGACTTAAGTGCGTTTTTCTTAATCTGAACCATTAATGAAAAGCAAAGACTGTTCCAACATTGTAATCCATTGAAAAGAATAATGGTGAGAACATATTGGAACAGGGAGCACTAAACCTATCTGGAGATAAGAGAATGAAAAAATGGCTCGTAGTAATGAGTGTCATGTTGTTGACCTCATGCGCTTATTCGCCAATCTATAACGGCAAGTCTGAATATTCAGGCAGTCAGTTTATGTTGATGGATAGCCCTCGTCATACCATGGATTTCTTCGTGGAAAGTATGACCGAAGATCTGATCATTTCGAATACGAGTATCTCAGCAAGAACTCCGATAGCGATTACGTCGTTTGTTGACCTGCAACACATGGACACAACGAACTGGCTAGGAAACTCGGTATCAGAAGGTTTCATTCATCAGTTTCAGCGTCGTGGCTTCAAGGTTGTTGATTTCAAAACAACAGGTTCTATTCAAGTGACTCATCAAGGTGACTTTGCGTTAAGCCGCGATTGGAAAGACTTAGCTCAAGAACAAGACGTACAGTACGTACTGACAGGCACCATGCTTCGCCAAGAAGGCGGTGTACTAGTAAATGCTCGCGTTGTTGGCATGCAAACTCGAATTGTAGTGGCGACGGCACAAGGCTTCTTACCTGCAGACCGTATTGGCCGTGACCTAGATACTCTCAACAGTATTCGAACTCAAGATGGCGTGATCATTCGTTCCGATCCAACGATCAGTCAGCCTTATACTGTTATTCTTCGCCCTTAGGAGTTCGAGATGAAGAAGTTAATGTTTGTTGTTGCCGCTTTATTGCTTGTTGGCTGTCAGCCATTGCAGAGCATGAGACCTGATGATTTCTTAGTGGCTGTTGGCTATGCGAGTATCAGTGAGCAGAAAGGTCGTAACGACGAAGAGAGACGTATCCGCGCGATGAGAGCCTCTAAGATCGATGCTTATCGTGAGCTTGCTGAACAGGTTTACGGCATGCGAGTAAGCGGTCGAGCAGAACTTGAAGATCAACGGCTTGGTACAGAGCGTACGTCAGGTGCGGTTGATGGTGTTATCCGTGGCGCAGAAGTGGTGCGCAGTTACCCTGTGGGTGATAGCTACGTAACAGAGCTTCAGTTGGATATTCGCAAGATGGATCAGCTACGTAACTACGGTGAAGTTCAGGCAGTACCTGAGAAGAGACAACAAACACTGTTCTAATTTCGGTGTTCGAATTGAATATTCAGTGATATTGGTTGCTACTCGCTTTCCAGATGGCATATCGGCAACCAATAACTAATATGGATGTAAAAGCGGCAAGTATGAAAATACTTGCCGCTTTTTTGTTTATCGATTTTGTCAGGGTGTTCAAAGGCTGATTAGAAATTTTGATAAAGAACAACGACAGAAATAGCCTGAGATACAGACTTAAGTAGGAGTGTTGTTGAAGAGGTAGCTTAACTAGGCTTTTACGTTGGTTCCCAGCGTGGAAATAGTATGCGTTTGACCACCGGCATTGTAGGTCATGCCAATTTTTCCGTGACTTTGCTGCATCATATTGCTGAGTTTTTTGAAGCTAAGGTGCGCTCGATTTAAGGCTTCGCCATTCACAAGGTTCGCTTGCTGGCAATCGTGCACTATGGACTGGATCTTAGTGACTAACTGAGCAAGTTCAGGGTTCTCGGTCAGTTCTGAGATATTGGTATGGGTCGCGATTCGCTGATCGGTTGATCTTAATTGTTCAACAAGGACTACTTTTTCTTTGGCGATTCGCTCAATATCGTTTGATTGTCGGCTCGTAATAGCGGTTTTCTCTGAACTTAATAATTCAGATAAGGCTTTGGCATTTTGAAGTTGAAAATTAACTAAATCTGCTAGTGCCGCCATAACGTAAACCTATTCATAACCTCGTATGCTTTAAGACAATCACTTCAATCAAAAGTGAGTGTTGGCTTAAAGACCTTTTAATTCATCTTCGAACTTGATCATGTTGTCAGCCAGTTTCTCTGGATCGACAGTGTATGAACCATTCGCAATTGCTTCTTTGATCGCTGCTACTTTCACAGAATCAAAGCTTGGCTGTGCTGCCATATCTTGGTGGAGCTGACCAATCGCTTTGCCTTGTTGGCTCAGTGAAACCGCATCTTTGCTTGCTGGTGATTTAGTTGATACATCAGAGCGTGATGCCTCAGAACTAGAATCAGAGCGTACTGCTGATCGGTTAGTGGTCGTTAGGGTTTGCCCTGAACGAATATTATCAATGCCTGCCATAGTTAAGCCTTTTTCTTCAAAAATGGGAACCTGTACAGTCAATATCGACCAAGGGTTCGAATACTTTAGCAATTTTTAGCTCAATAGTCGAAAAGGGACAAAACACCGCAGCCGTTATATTTGGCGTTAGAGTTGAGGGTGAAATCGCTAACGATACCGTCAATTTAGAAGTAAAGAGTTAAAAGTAAACCGTGACTTCAGACATGCTGGTAACAATCCCTTCAATTATACGCTGTGATTTATCATTTTTCACTCTTACTTGATCACCCATAGAGCCATCGGTAAGCGCAGTTCCTTTGGTGGTAATGGTCATGCCACCTTTTACTGCCTGTATGATAACCTTCTCGTTTCGGCACACGACACAGATATCACCTCTTTCTACAACATCGCCCGGTCTTAGGTTCTTTTTTACCTTAGCGCCGATGACCTGATGTGGAGCTGTGAAACCTTGGCGACGAAACTTGTTAAGAGAAATCATAGCGGTGGTGACATCGTATTGACCGACGATTTCGCCTCTCGCGAGTGAGCGAGTGGTGGTGACAAGAGGCACCGACATCGAAAGGCGCACCGGTACATAAACTCGCCACTCATCAGGAACACATTGCACTAAAACCGTAATACTGCTGCGGGTATTGGTGGTTGTTGAAGCGCTGGTCTCTAAAGGCACTGGGCAGTCTGTCGCTTTGATTCTTGAGTCAACATTTGCTGAATTAACAAAGAGTTCGCCACCTTGTGGCTGCTCAACTGTATCAAGGATATGTTGCTCCGCTGCAGACTGAATCATCTCAATTTGTTCTGGGGTCGCAGCTTGTACAAAAAAACTAAACAATATTGATAAAATGCCGATAAACTTAGCGACAGTTTTAAAAGTAGCTCTACACATTGCTATGGAAAGAGGTGGCAAATTTGTTTTATAATACGTCATTCCGTTTCTCTGGTGGTTCGTAGCCTGCAGTAGACTAACACTTTTTATACAAAAAAGTTTGATATGGAGATGAGCTCATGACGGGTATTCTTGATTCGGTGAATCAGCGTACGCAACTCGTCGGTCAAAACCGATTAGAATTACTAACCTTTCGCCTAATGGGGCGTCAGCGTTACGGCATTAATGTCTTTAAAGTAAAAGAAGTGCTGCAATGCCCTAAGCTGACAAAGATGCCAAACTTGAACCCACTGGTTAAAGGTGTAGCACACATTCGTGGCCAAACGATCTCTGTGATCGACTTGAGCTTAGCGATTGGTGGCCGTCCTACAACGGATATTGAAAAGTGTTTTGTGGTTATCTCTGAGTTTAACCGAACCATTCAAGGTTTCTTGGTAAGTTCAGTTGAGCGCATTATTAACATGCACTGGGAATCGATTCTTCCGCCGCCAGATGGCGCAGGTAGAGCTAACTACCTGACAGCGGTAACCAACATTGATAATGAATTGGTAGAAATTCTTGATGTTGAGAAGATCCTTGCAGAAATTTCTCCTGTTGATGAAACAATGGACAGCAAGATTGCTGAAGATATTGCGAAAGTCGAACAAGAGAAAGAACTGGTTCGCCGCATCTTGATTGCTGATGACTCGACCGTTGCTCGTAAGCAGGTTCAACGTGCTATTGAGTCGATTGGTTTTGAAGTTATCTCGGTGAAGGATGGTAAAGAAGCCTACGAGAAGCTGATACAGATGTCATCAGAAGGCAGTATTTACGATCAGATTTCATTGGTGATTTCTGATATCGAAATGCCAGAAATGGATGGATACACGCTGACTGCTGAGATTCGTCGTCACGCCGAACTTAAAGATCTATACGTAATTTTACACTCATCGTTGAGTGGTGTATTTAACCAAGCCATGGTTGAGCGTGTTGGAGCTAACTCCTTCATCGCTAAATTCAACCCAGATGAGCTTGGTGCAGCTGTAAAAGCTGCGTTAACTAACTAAAAGAGACATTAATGACTGCTATAACAATAAGTGATCAAGAGTATCGCGATTTCAGCCGTTTCTTAGAATCTCAATGTGGCATTGTATTAGGTGACAGCAAGCAGTATTTAGTGCGCAGTCGTCTAAGCCCATTAGTAACGAAGTTTAAGTTAGCTTCTTTGTCTGATTTGTTGAGAGATGTAGTAACAGGTCGAAACCGTGAGCTGCGTGTGGCTGCTGTCGATGCCATGACGACGAACGAGACACTTTGGTTCCGTGATACTTACCCGTTTGCTGTGCTTGCGGATAAGCTTCTACCGGAAATAGCGGCAAATAAACGTCCTATTAAGATTTGGTCTGCCGCAAGCTCTTCAGGCCAAGAAGCATACTCAATGGCAATGACGATTCTTGAAACTCAAGCTCGTAAGCCGGGTATGCTGCCAAATGTATCGATTACCGCAACTGACATCTCAGCAAGTATGTTGGATATGTGCCGCACGGGCGCATACGACAACCTAGCTTTGGGACGCGGACTTTCTCCAGAGCGCCGTCGTACTTTCTTTGAAGATGCGGGTGATGGTCGTATGAAAGTGAAAGATAACGTCAAGCGCATGGTGAACTTCCGTCCTCAAAACTTGATGGACAGCTATGCATTGTTAGGCAAGTTCGACATCATTTTTTGTCGTAACGTGCTGATTTACTTCTCACCTGATATGAAGTCAAAGGTACTTAACCAGATGGCAAACAGCCTCAACCCTGGTGGTTACCTACTATTGGGTGCGTCTGAATCGTTAACAGGCTTAACCGATCGTTTTGAAATGGTTCGCTGTAATCCAGGCATCATCTACAAATTAAAGTAATGAATAGCACCAGTATAAGGTGCGACGTTACTGCTTAAATTCAAAACCCAGCCAAGTGCTGGGTTTTCTTTTTCCTGCTTAAGCTATATCTTTAAGTCAGAGTGACATTCCAATTTACTCTATTTTTTGGCTTGTATATTGCAAGTTTACCTACGAGTAACCTGTAAAAGTATTGATAGACCGCTTTGTTTTAAAAGTTGGTATATATATTGCTTTGGTTATTTCATAACAGTCAGTTCTTGAGTTGAGGTTTACATGGCTATTTCTTTTGACAATGCTTTGGGCATTCACCAGCACACAGTTGGTGTACGTGAGCGTAACGCTGAGGTGCTTTCCACCAATATCGCGCAAGCAAACACGCCTGGGTATAAAGCAAAGGGATTAGACTTTAAGAAATCACTGCAAGCGGCAAGTTCTGGGGCAAGCATTGGTCTTAGCCGTACAGATGGTCGGCACATTTCTGCCTCAACAACGGTGAACGGGGAAACGAAGTATCGCATTCCTACCCAACCTGATACAGGAGATGGCAACACGGTTGATTTGGATTTGGAAAGAAACCTTTTCATGCAAAACCAAATTAGGCATCAAGCCTCTCTCGACTTCTTAGGAAGTAAGTTCAAGAATTTAACTAAAGCGATTAAAGGGGAATAATTAGATGAGTTTATTCAATGTATTCAATGTGACTGGTTCTGCGATGAGTGCTGAATCTGTTCGTCTAAATACGACCTCGAGCAACCTTGCGAACGCGGACAGTGTAAGTAGTTCTGCTGAAGAAACTTACAAGGCTCGTCACGCAGTGTTCGGCGCTGAGTTAAATAAAGCACGCAACAGTGGTCACACTGTGCCTGTGAAAGTATTAGGTATTGTGGAAAGCGATAAGCCGCTAAGCGCGGAGTACAACCCGGATCACCCATTAGCGAACAACGAAGGCTATATCTACAAGCCTAATGTCAACGTTATGGAAGAAATGGCAAACATGATTTCGGCATCACGTGCGTACCAAACAAACGTACAGGTTGCTGACTCGAGTAAACAAATGCTGCTGCGTACGCTGCAGATGGGTCAATAAGGATAAGGAGGTAGCACATGGCTGGAATCAACAACAATGTTGGTCAAAGCGGCTTGTCCTATGTTGACCAGCTGAAGAGTCTTCAAGATGGCGCTAAAAAGCCCGACGAAACAACAGGTAAGCAGGATCTTAAACAAGAAGACTTCTTATCTTTGTTGACTAAGCAACTAGCACAACAAGACCCTTTCAAGCCGGTTAGCAATGACCAGATGATTGCGCAAATGGCTTCATTTGCGACCGTAGATGGCATTGGCAAAATGAATACACAGTTTGAAAGCTTGAATTCATCAATGACCTCTAACCAAGCTCTTCAGGCCTCCTCTTTAGTTGGGCGTGATGTATTGGTTCCTGGTGCGGCAGGTGTAAAACCCGGTGATGGCGGTATGGCGGCAATGGTTAAGCTTCCTCAGGCAATGGACAATGTAATGGTCCGTGTTGAGAACGAAGTTGGCCAATTGGTTCGCACATTTGATATCGGCTCTAAACCATCTGGTGATACACGTGTTGAATGGGACGGAAAAGACGAAGACGGTAACCCATTGCCGGCCGGTAAATACAACGTGAAAGCGTCGGGTTTGCTGGATGGCGAGAACACAGAGTTCCAAGTTTCCAGTTATGCGAACGTGAACAGTGTGCTTCTTGGTAAGGGCGATGGCAACGTACTACTCAATCTGGCTGGTTTCACATCGCCAGTACGACTTGCTGAAGTACTAGAAGTTGGTAAAGCGTAGCTCTTTATTGAGTGACTATGCTAGCTAGATAGATTAGGAGAATAATGGAATGTCATATGTAGCTTTAAGCGGCCTATCCGCTGCACAATTAGACCTGAATACAACCAGTAACAACATTGCGAACGCGAACACATTTGGCTTTAAAGAGTCTCGTGCCGAGTTTGGTGATGTTTACTCAAGCTCGTTGTTCACTAACGCAAAAACGACGGCAGGTGGCGGTGCGCAAGCTAGCCAAGTGGCGCAACAGTTCCACGAAGGTTCAAGTATTTATACGAACAACCCAATGGACTTACGTGTAAGTGGTACAGGTTTCTTTGCAGTATCGAAAGACCGCATGGTGCCAGAGATTAACGAATTAACGCGTAATGGTGCATTTCACCTAAACAAAGACAACTACATGGTTACCGCTAATGATGAGTTTCTTTTAGGTTACGATGTTGATCCAAACTCGGGGGAAGTTCTTTCTTATGCGCCAAAGCCTCTCGACATTCCTGCTGAGTTTGGTAAACCAAAACAGACAGAAAACATTGAAGTAGGGGTTAACCTTCCTGCAAACGGTGATCTTAAAGACCCGGCTGCATTTAACTTCAAAGATGCTGATACTTATAACCGTGCAACGTCTTCGACGGTATACGATTCTATGGGTCAGTCTTACAAGTTAACGACTTACTACCTCAAAGATCAGACTCAACCAAACACTTGGCAAACGTACTACACCATGTCAGATGAGAACGGTGAAAAGCCGGTCAACATTACTGGTGGTGATGCGACGAATGCACAAGGTCATGTTGGTCACACAATGAAGTTCAACAATGACGGTACGTTAGCAAGCCTAAACAATGGTCAGCCGATTAACTCGGAACCACTGGGTGCTGGCGCGAACCCAATTGACTTGAACGGTGCTGATCCAACTCAAGTGCTTAAGTTTGGTCTAGATTCGTCAACTCAGTTTGCCGCTCCGTTTGAATTGACTAAGTTTGATGAAGATGGCGCGACAACAGGTTTCTTAACAAAAATCGATTTCGATGAGTACGGCAGTGTTCTAGGTACTTACTCAAATGGTGAAAACGTGATGCTTGGCCGTGTAGGCTTGGTTCGTGTACCAAATGAGCAAGGTCTGGATAAGAAAGGCGGTACTCAATGGGATTCTACCAACGACTCTGGTGACAAGATCTGGGGTGAATCGAACAAAGGTTCATTTGGTAGCATCAACAACGGCTCACTAGAGCAGTCGAACATCGATATGACTCAAGAACTGGTTGATTTGATTTCTGCTCAACGTAACTTCCAGGCGAACTCGCGTTCTCTAGAAGTACACAACCAGCTACAACAGAATATTCTTCAGATTCGTTAATCGTTTAAAGCGTTTGAATCATCTGCGAATACCCAATTCAATGTTATTGAATTGGGTATTGTTGTTTGTCTTTTTATTTGCCGCCCCTATTGCCGCCCGGTAATGCCACTGGCAACAATTCTTCCTCAATGATCCTTTGATGATCACCCTTCTTGTTCGTTTTCTATTTAAATTATTGATAAATAACAGTTGAAAATATTGGCACAGTGTTTGCTTTATTAGCCCCAGAAGATGATTTTTGGAGCAAAATTATGGATCGCGCACTGTTTCTTGCCATGAGTGGCGCTAAGCAAAATATGCAAGCTTTGCAGCTACGTGCAAACAACCTTGCCAACGTAAGTACAACGGGTTTCCGTGCTGATTTAGCACAGGCACGTTCAATGCAAGCGTATGGCGAAGGCATGCCTACTCGTGTTTTCAGCATGACAGAGCGTCCGGGTCATAATTTCGCTCAGGGTAGTGTGGTTACTACTGGCCGAGATCTAGACGTTACCATTCAAGGTGATGGTTGGATTTCAGTGATGGACAATACTGGCCGTGAAGGTTTAACACGTAACGGTAACCTAAGGGTTGACCAAAACGGTTTACTAACCAACGCAAGCGGTCACTTAGTGCTTGGTGAAAACGATGCACCAATCACGCTGCCAATCCCAATCAGCAAAGTAGAAATTGGTACAGACGGTACGATCTCTGTCATTCCTCAAGGCGCTCCAGCTGAAGAATTGGCCGTGGTTGATCGTATTAAGCTTGTACGTCCAGACAACCAAAGTTTGTTTAAAGACACGAATGGTCTATTCCGTTCGAAAAACCCAGATCAGGCATACGAAGCAGATGCAGCGGTAACGTTGCTAAAAGGTGCTATCGAAGGCAGTAACGTAAATGCCGTAGGTGAAATGACCAGCCTAATTGACTTACAACGTCAGTTTGAAATGCAGGTCAAAATGATGAGCACAGCAGAGGAAATGGACAAGTCGTCTGATTCACTGCTTCGTATGAGCTAATAGAATTTAAAGGACATTGCTATGCATCCAGCATTATGGGTAAGTAAAACGGGTTTAGACGCCCAACAAACCAATATCTCAACGATTTCGAACAACCTTGCCAACGCCTCAACCATTGGTTTTAAAAAGAGCCGCGCGGTATTTGAAGATCTGTTCTACCAGAATATTAATCAACCGGGTGGTCAATCGTCTCAGAATACTGAGCTGCCAAGTGGTTTGATGCTGGGTGCCGGTTCTAAGGTCGTCGCGACTCAAAAAGTGCACACTCACGGTAACGCACAAACGACATCTAACAGCCTAGACATGATGATTGAAGGCGACGGTTTCTTCCAAGTTGAAATGCCAGACGGTGAAACAGGTTACAGCCGCAATGGTCAGTTCACACTGAACGGTGAAGGCGCGATCGTAACGTCGGGCCAAGGTTATCCTCTACAACCAGAAATTGTGATTCCTGAAGACGCGATCTCGGTAACGGTTGGTAACGACGGTGAAGTATCGGTTCGTCTACGTGGCGAGCAAAACAACGTCGTGGTTGGTCAAATTACCATTACTGACTTTGTAAACCCAGGTGGTCTAGAGCCAGTAGGTCAAAACCTTTACTTACCAACCGGTGCTAGTGGCGATCCGCAAGAGGGGGTTCCTGGCTTTGATGGCTTAGGTAATATTCGTCAGTCGATGCTAGAAACATCGAACGTCAACGTCACCGAAGAGCTGGTTAATATGATTGAAGCTCAACGTGTTTACGAAATGAACTCGAAAGTTATCTCGTCGGTAGACAAGATGATGAGCTTTGTTAACCAACAGCTGTAATTGGTTTATTTGCCGTTTACTTTTTTAATTAATAGATCTGTTTTTGCTAATTGATCCATTTACCATTGCCTGCTGAGAGTATATCGCCATGAAACGTATTTTTTGTTTAGCTCTGTTTATGTCTATGACGGGGTGTTCTGTCTTGGATCCTATTGAGACTCCGGCAGAAGAAAACGCAACCACAGTGGTTGATGCCGTGGAAGGTGATAAGTCGGCGCAAGAGAGCTCTGGCATTATTGATACACTTCGTGGTCGAACCGATCCAGTTGCCGGTGACCCAGCATGGGCGCCAATCAATCCAAAAGAAAAACCAGAACACTACGCAGCAGCAACGGGCTCACTGTTCAATGTTAATCACATTGGCAGCATGTATGACGACTCAAAACCTCGTGGCATTGGTGACATCATTACCGTGGCGTTAGACGAGAATACTCGAGCGACCAAGAAAGCCAACGCAGACATGTCTAAGTCGAACGATGCATCGATGGAGCCGCTGGCAGTTGGTGGTCAAGAGCTGACTATCGACAAGTACAACTTTTCTTATGATCTGAGCAACACCAACACCTTTGCGGGTGATGCGTCAGCCAACCAAAGTAACAGCATCAGCGGTTACATTACCGTTGAAGTTATCGAAGTATTAGCCAATGGTAACCTAGTCGTTCGTGGCGAAAAGTGGATGACACTGAATACGGGCGATGAGTACATCCGCCTAAGCGGCACCATCCGTCCTGATGATATAGACTTCGAAAATACCATCGCTTCAAACCGTGTTTCTAACGCACGAATTCAGTATTCAGGTACGGGCGTGCAGAAAGATATGCAAGAGCCTGGATTCTTGGCACGATTCTTTAATGTATCTCTGTAGAGCTTGATAGGGCGTCGAGATACTGACAGCCCTCATCAATCACAAATATTTCGCTAAGTTATTATAAACTAAAGCAATACAGACAGGTTACTCAATGAAAAAACTCACACTCGTACTATTCGGCATGCTATTTCTTGCCACCAGTGCCCATGCTGCGCGTATTAAAGACGTGGCAAAAGTGGCGGGTGTTCGTAGTAACCAACTTGTCGGTTATGGTTTGGTTACGGGTTTGCCGGGGACAGGTGAGACAACTCCCTTTACCGATCAAACGTTTAACGCAATGCTGCAAAACTTTGGCATCCAATTGCCGCCCGGCACCAAGCCAAAAACTAAAAACGTCGCCGCGGTAATTGTTACCGCTGAACTCCCGGCATTCTCTAAGCAGGGCCAGGAAGTTGACGTAACGGTGTCTTCTATCGGATCAGCAAAAAGCCTTCGTGGTGGTACCTTACTGCAGACTTTCCTGAAAGGTCTAGACGGTCAAGTGTATGCTGTGGCTCAAGGTAACTTGGTAGTAAGTGGCTTTAGTGCACAAGGTAACGACGGTTCTAAGATTGTCGGTAACAACCCTAACGTCGGTATCATCTCTAGCGGTGCGACGGTTGAACAAGAGATCCCGACCCCATTCGGTCGTGGTGACTACATAACCTTTAACCTAATTCAATCTGATTTCACAACGGCTCAGCGTTTGGCTGATGCGGTTAACAACTTCCTAGGTCCACAAATGGCGTCTGCGGTTGACGCGACGTCAGTAAAAGTTCGCGCTCCTCGAGAAATCAGCCAACGCGTGGCTTTCTTATCGGCAATCGAAAACATCGAATTTGATCCTGCAGAGGGTTCTGCAAAAATTATTGTTAACTCCCGCACCGGAACTATTGTGGTTGGTAAGCACGTTCGCCTAAGAGCGGCGGCGGTAACCCATGGTGGTATGACGGTTGCAATCAAAGAAAATCTCAACGTAAGCCAACCTAATGCATTCTCTGGTGGTCAAACGGTAGTGGTTCCTGATTCTGATATCGAAATCACGGAAGGCGATGGCAAGATGTTCAAATTTGAACCGGGCCTAACGCTGGACGATTTGGTACGCGCAGTCAATGAAGTGGGCGCTGCACCTTCTGATTTAATGGCAATCCTTCAAGCACTGAAACAAGCGGGTGCAATTGAAGGCCAATTGATCATTATCTAAGGAATAAAGCATGATTAAGAATAACAATGACATCGGCTTTATTCACGACATCGGTAGTTTAGACCGTCTTCGTCAACAAGCCGTAAACGGTGAAGAAGGCAGCGAGAAAGAAGCATTAACCGCGGCGGCAAAACAGTTTGAATCGATTTTCACCTCGATGTTGTTTAAGTCAATGCGCGATGCTAACTCAAGCTTTAAGTCGGATATGCTGAACAGCCAGAACGAGCAGTTCTATCGTCAGATGCAAGATGACCAAATGGCGAGTGAGTTAAGCGCTTCAGGTTCATTAGGTCTTGCAGATATGATCGTGGCTCAACTAAGCGCTGGCCAAGCAAGCGATACGTCTGAAGAGAAGGTTCGCAGTGAAGGCTTTGATGCTTCATTGCAAAGACCGCAATATTCAGGCCGTTCGGAAGAGCGAGCGTCAGACGTTCAACCTGCGCAAGCAGCAAAACAGCCAGTATCCTTTGATTCTCCAGAATCGTTTGTGACCTCAATGAAGCCTTACGCGGAAAAAGCGGCAAGTGCGCTTGGTGTGGACTCGTCTCTTCTATTGGCACAAGCTGCCCTTGAAACGGGTTGGGGTTCTAAAATGGTTAAGAACTCTTTGGGCAACAGCAATAACTTATTTAACATCAAAGCAGATAGAAGTTGGAAGGGCGATAAGGTCGCGACTCAAACTCTTGAGTTCCATGGCAAAACCGCCGTTAAAGAGTCAGCTTCCTTCCGTTCTTACTCTAATTTCGAAGATAGCTTTAATGATTACGTGAAGTTCTTGAACGAAAATCCAAGATACGAAACGGCGCTACAGCATCAAGGCAATTCAGAGAATTTCATCAAAGGTATTCATCAGGCTGGTTACGCAACTGACCCTAACTATGCAGACAAGGTTTTACGAGTTAAAGCCAAGATTGATGAGATGAACTAGCGTCATAAATCAACATAGAGAGCTTGCTACTGGCAGGCTCTTTTCTTCTCCGCCCCTTCAGTTCTTACGCGTAATCCATAGTTATCTCCTTACACTTCAATAAATTATCGTCTTTTAATTTCCTATTGTTTGTGTTGGCACATATATTGCTTTTATCTTAGTAATATACGGTTGTAGTTAATCAGTTCATTCTGGTTTTGTTAAGTTTTTTGGGGGCATTATGGCGTCGGATCTTCTGAATGTAGGGGCACAAAGTGTTCTTACGGCTCAGAGACAGCTCAACACCACAGGTCATAACATTTCTAACGCTAACACAGAGGGCTATAGCCGCCAGTCTGTGATTCAAGGTGTGAATGACCCGCGCCAGTACGGTGGGCAATCCTACGGTATGGGGGTACATGTGGAAAATGTTCGCCGCTCTTGGGATCAGTTTGCCGTCAAAGAACTTAACTTATCGACAACCAATGCCGCCAACAAAGGCGATACCGAAGCCAACCTCGATATGCTGTCGAGCATGTTGTCGTCGGTCGCTTCAAAGAAGATTCCAGAAAACCTCAACGAATGGTTTGATTCCGTTAAGACTCTCGCCGATACCCCAAATGATGTGGGTGCGCGTAAGGTCGTGTTAGAGAAAGCAGGGCTTGTAACTAAAACCTTGAATGAATTTCATGAAACAGTTCGTCAACAGTCTGATTCTACGAATAAAAAATTAGATATGGGTATCGAGCGAGTTAACCAACTTGCGTACGAGATCCGTGATGTTCAGCGTTTAATGATGCGAACTCCTGGGCCTCATAATGACCTACGAGATCAGCATGAAAAGTTGATTAATGAGCTTTCTGGTTACACCAAAGTTACGGTGACACCACGCTCAAATGCCGAAGGGTTTAATGTCCATATTGGTAATGGCCATACCTTGGTCTCTGGTAGTGAAGCGAGTCAGCTGAAGATGGTTGATGGCTTACCCGATGCACATCAGCGCCGCCTAGCGATTGTTGAAGGTAAGTCTTTAAAACCGATCACCAGCAGTGATATCGACGGAAAAATCGGCGCCATGCTAGACATGCGTGACGAACATATCCCAGCAATCATGGATGAGCTTGGTCGTTTGGCGACCGCGTTTTCATATGAGGTCAATAGTCTTCAAGAACAAGGTTTGGATCTTAACGGCAACGTAGGTAAGGACTTGTTTACCGACGTGAACTCAGAGCTGGTGGCAAAATCTCGTGTCACGGCTAGCGGGCAATCGAAAGCCGATGTTGCGGTATACATTGATGATACTTCTGCCTTAAAAGGCGGTGAGTATGGACTGAAATACGATGGCAGTGATTATGTCGTGACTAAGCCGAACGGTGAGACCGTTAAGATGGCGACCGACTCTAGCGGTAGTGCTTTTTATCTTGATGGCATGCGAGTGGAAGTACGTAACCCTCCTGAACTAGGAGAGAAACTGTTACTGCGTCCAACGCGTAATTTTGCTGCGCAGATTCATATGGAAACCAAAGACCCGAAAGACATTGCTGCGCAAAGTTATGAGGCATCGACCACGTTTGCCAAGGGTACAGCGGGATTTAAAATCCTAGAAGCAGGTCAACTGCGTGAGTTTGAAGTGATTGTCTCACCAAAAGGTGAGCAGTTTGCTGTGACGGATCCGAAGGGTAACATTTTAATGCAGCCTCAACCGTATCCGCCACAAGGGCCAGTGACCATCAACGGTACAACGTTTGAGCTCACACCCGGTGCGGTGGCAAATGATAAGTTTACGGCAAACCTTGTCCCATCAGAAGGTGACAACGGTAACCTGCGTAAGCTACAAGATCTTCAAACAGGAAAGCTGTTGAATGATGGTGAGTCTACGATTTTAGACCTTTACCACAACTTGAATACTAATACGGGCTTGAAGTCTTCAACGGCAAATCGCCTGAGTGATATTGCGACATTAGAAAAACAGTCGGCTCAAGAACGTATTGCTTCTATCTCGGGAGTAAACCTCGATGAAGAAGCGGCAAACATGATGAAATTTCAGCAAGCGTATATGGCTTCTTCACGTATCATGCAAGCAGCCAACGATACGTTTAACACTATTTTGGCTCTGAGATAGGAAGGTATAAATGTTGAATCGTATCTCTAGCTTCCATAATTATCAGTCAGTACAAAACGACTTGCGCCGTCAAGAGAACAAGGTGCATCACAACCAAGCACAACTTGCTTCGGGTAAGAAGTTACAGTCGCCAAGTGATGACCCATTAGCGACGCACTATTTACAGAACATTGGTCAGCAGTCAGAACAGCTTAAACAGTATGTCGATGCGATTACTCTAGTCAGAAACCGTCTTGAGCATCATGAAGTATTGGTTTCTAACACTGAAGGCTTTGCTGATGAAGCAAAACGAACCGTGATGGAAATGATCAACGGTGCGCTTTCTCCGGAAGACCGTTTAGCTAAGAAGCGTGAAATTCAAGAACTGGCGAATAACTTCCTGCATTTAGCCAACTCTCAAGATGAGTCGGGTAACTACACGTTTGCAGGCACTAAGCCGAAAAATCAGCCTTTCTTTCGAGATAACGAAGGGAATGTGACATATCAAGGTGATGACTACCAACGCAAGATGCGTGTGGCAAGCAGCTTTGAAATGGCAATGAATGATCCGGGCAGCAAGATGTTTATGGAAATAGACAACCCGTTCGGTGACTACGAACCTCAGTACGAGCTTGAACCTGCGTCTGAGTTATTGCTCGGGCGTGCGACCAACAGCGATGAAGATGGGTCTACTTATAAAGTGACGTTTGTCGACATGCAGACGGGCAATTTCGCTTATCAGCTTGAAAAAGACGGCGCAGTGGTTGCGGCAGAAGATTTTGATCCTTCGACAGGCATTGTTTATGAAGGGCTGAATATTCAAATCAAAGGCCAAATCACTAAAGGTGATTCGATCACCTTAGAACCACGAGAGACTTTCTCTATCTTTGATACGTTCAAAGAGGCTGCTGAGCAGGCTGAAAACCCGGTATCGGATGCATCAGCAACAGCGAAACTGCACCAAGTAACTGAAGAGTTCCACGCTGCGTTTATCCATTTGACCAAGGCAAGAACCGATGTTGGTGCACGCTTGAGTACTTTGGATATTCAAGAGCAACAACATGAAGATTTCAAGTTGTCTTTAGCAAAAGCAAAAAGCAACTTTGAAGACTTGGATTACTCGAAAGCGATCATTGAGTTCAATGAAAACTCTCGAGCACTACAAGCTTCTCAACAAGCGTTTGGCAAAACCAAAGACCTGACCTTGTTTAACTATATTTAATGATCAATCGGTATTTAATGGTGGCTTGTCGATCACCATGGCGTTGATTCCTTGCCGTATGTGCTATGCCATACGTGCGAATGACGCCACAGTTTGCCGCTTTTTTGTACGAAGCATGATGTTTCTAGAATAGCGGCAAAAAACGGCAATAAGGAAGGTGAATGTTTTTCATCTTCTAATAGTAGAAAATAATAATTGCGCAGTGTTGTTTGTAAGCTTCTGATTTTTAGATAATTAAAAAATTATTTATATGATATTAAACTTGGCATACAACTTGTATCTGTGTTGGTTATAAATGATTAATACAGATCTTAAACCTTGTATAGGGTTTATCGAGTAATACACGGTCAGTGCTTATCCATATGAGAGTAAAGCTGGCCGCTTCGCAGAAACTTTGCGAACTCATAAGGAGAGCAAAATGGCTATCAATGTAAGCACTAACGTATCTGCTATGACAGCACAGCGTTACCTGAATAAAGCATCTAATGACTTAGCGACTTCTATGGAGCGTTTGTCATCTGGTCACAAGATCAACAGCGCGAAAGATGATGCGGCAGGTCTGCAAATCTCGAACCGTCTAACCGCTCAGTCTCGTGGTCTTGATGTGGCAATGCGTAATGCCAACGACGGTATTTCGATTGCTCAAACAGCAGAAGGCGCGATGAACGAATCGACTAACGTACTACAACGTATGCGTGATCTAGCGATTCAATCATCAAACGGCACTAACTCGCCGGCAGAGCGTACTGCACTGAACGAAGAGTCAATGGCACTTCAAGATGAGCTTAACCGTATTGCGGAAACCACATCGTTTGGTGGTCGTCGTCTACTGAACGGTTCATTCGGTGAAGCTTCATTCCAGATCGGTTCTAACTCTGGTGAAGCAATGATCATGGCTCTGACAAGTATCCGTGCAGATGACTACCGTATGGGTGGTACTACGTTCGATTCAGAAAACGCGAAAGATAAGAACTGGGAAGTGCCGCCAACAGCGAGCGATCTTAAGTTCGAATTCAAAACCAAAGCGGGTGAAGACATCGTTTTAGATATCAATACCAAAGCGGGCGATGATATCGAAGAGCTTGCGACTTACATTAATGGTCAGTCTGATCTTGTGAACGCATCGGTTACTGATGATGGTCGCATTCAACTGTTCGTTGCTGAACCTGACCTTGACGGCCCAATGTCTATCTCTGGTGGTCTAGCGTCTGAGCTAGGTATTAAGAGTGAAGGCCGCGCAACCTCGGTTCAAGATGTTAGCTTAACCAGCGTTGCGGGTTCACAGAACGCGATCAGCGTGATTGATTCTGCAATGAAGTACGTGGATTCACAGCGTGCTGATTTGGGTGCAAAACAGAACCGTCTAAGCCACAGTATTAATAACTTGGCAAACGTACAAGAGAACGTAGACGCTTCAAACAGCCGAATCAAAGATACGGACTTTGCGAAAGAGACGACGCAAATGACCAAATCACAAATTCTGCAACAAGCAGGTACTTCAATACTTGCTCAAGCAAAACAGTTGCCTAACTCTGCAATGTCATTATTGCAATAGTTATTGGTTGAACTTGCTGCTCGTGTTCAGACGTGAGCCATGCAGCAAGGGAAACTGGCAAGCATACTTACTATTGAATGTTTAGCTCTCTCATCTCTCACCTGCTATCCATTTTTGCAGTAAGAATGCAACGGCAAGTCGGAAATGTGTTCATTTCTCGATGATCTCCACACAGGCTCTGACGCGCCAACTAGCCCCGGTTCTCTCAAAGGAAAAGGGGCTTTTTCCTTTCTGTATTTCTTGTTTTTGCTATTTATTTTCCTGTGAACTTTCTCGCACTACCTTTTCCAAATCTCTATTTGATGGTTCTTCTTCACGACAAATAATGTCATCTATTACACAAGATTTGCGTAAGTCAGAGATCTTTGGCGATTGATCATTTCTCGACCTTGAGCCATTTAGACGGCGGTTCGTACGCTTTCTGAACAGATTAAGATCTTTTTCCAATTGAAATCTATCGCTGTATTAGAAAATGATGAAAATTAAGTTGTTGATAAATATTAGATTAATATTTTTTTTGTGGTTTTTTGAAAGTTTTTCTAAAGCTTCTGATTTTCGCGCCGTTATTAAAAGTAACTTTGAGAGAACTACTTGGTTTTCCGAGACGTCGGAAACCGCTATACCGGAAAATCAATTGGAGAAATCACCATGGCAGTGAATGTAAATACAAACGTTTCAGCGATGACAGCGCAACGTTACCTAAACAACGCAAACAGCGCACAACAAACATCAATGGAGCGTCTAGCTTCTGGCTCAAAAATCAACAGCGCAAAAGATGACGCTGCGGGTCTACAAATCTCGAACCGTTTGAACGTTCAAAGTCGTGGTCTTGATGTTGCTGTACGTAACGCGAACGACGGTATCTCAATTGCACAAACAGCTGAAGGTGCAATGAATGAGACGACTAACATCCTGCAACGTATGCGTGATTTGTCTCTACAATCTTCAAACGGCTCAAACTCAAAATCTGAGCGTGTAGCGATTCAAGAAGAAGTAACAGCGCTGAACGACGAACTGAACCGTATCGCGGAAACGACGTCTTTTGGTGGCAACAAGTTGCTTAACGGTACTCACGGTACTAAATCATTCCAAATCGGTGCAGACAACGGTGAAGCGGTAATGCTTCAACTGAAAGACATGCGCTCTGATAACGCTCAGATGGGTGGTAAGAGCTACCAAACTGAGAACGCGAAAGATAAAGATTGGAACGTTCAAGCAGGCTCTAACGACCTAAAAATGTCGTTCACTGATAACTTCGGTCAAGCACAAGAAATCGACATCAGCGCAAAAGCGGGTGACGACATCGAAGAGCTAGCAACGTACATCAACGGTCAACAAGACTCTGTTAAAGCGTCTGTAACTGAAGACGGTAAGCTACAAATGTTTACTGGTAACAACAAGGTTGAAGGCGAAGTGGCATTCTCTGGCAGCCTGGCTGGCGAACTAGGCATGCAACCTGGCAAAGACGTAACGGTTGATACTATCGACGTAACATCAGTTGGCGGCGCACAAGAGTCTGTAGCTATTATCGATGCGGCACTTAAGTATGTAGATAGCCACCGTGCTGAGCTAGGTGCTTTCCAAAACCGTTTCGACCACGCTATCAGCAACTTAGACAACATTAACGAGAACGTTAACGCATCTAAGAGCCGTATTAAAGATACCGATTTCGCGAAAGAAACGACTCAGATGACTAAGTCTCAGATCCTTTCTCAAGCTTCAAGCTCGATTCTTGCTCAAGCGAAGCAAGCTCCGAACTCGGCACTTAGCCTACTAGGTTAATCGATTAAAAAGCCACGTTGACTATAAGCGTCAACGTTAGGCTTCCACAAATTAGCTCGTGGTGAGAGATGAGCGCTAAACAGACCCAGCTTCGGCTGGGTTTTTTATTGCCTGCAATTTGGAGAAGGGGGGAGTTTTGGTGTTGGTCGTTGATTGGAAAGCGAGATTCCCTATCACGCTCGCTCCTCACTGTAGGGAGTGACGGGAATTGGGAAATGATGGTTTCCTCGCTTACTACATCGAAGCAGTCTTTCGTCACCCCAGAATCGAGTAGAACGAGATATCAGGGATCTCTTCTGACTTTATATTCAACACCACGCTCATTAACTTAAATAATGGGGCAACTTTAGCGAATGTCGCCCTATTAATTGAAGCCCGATCACACTTTCCTTTGTTGTTGAAAAGAATATGAAAAAAAGCGCATTTTTTATTAAAGCTTCTAATTAAGGGGCCGTTAAAGGGATTGAGAGAAATGATATGTACCAATGTAAGGTGAGAGAGACACTGGTGCATAAACAAAATTGACATGTATTTGTGTGAGGTGAGAGTCACATAAGTACATTAAAAAATGCCTAAAGGAGATCAACTATGGCGATTAATGTAAGCACAAATGTGTCTGCAATGACGGCTCAGCGCTACCTAAATAGCGCGGCTGAAGGTACTCAAAAATCAATG
Source organism: Vibrio sp. 1F255 (assembly GCF_041439145.1). Lineage (NCBI taxonomy): Bacteria > Pseudomonadati > Pseudomonadota > Gammaproteobacteria > Vibrionales > Vibrionaceae > Vibrio > Vibrio sp. 1F255. The sequence goes on from NZ_JBGONQ010000004.1 coordinate 40,818, forward strand.
GAGCGTTTGTCTTCTGGCTATAAAATCAATAGCGCAAAAGATGATGCTGCAGGCCTACAAATCTCTAACCGCTTAACGTCGCAAAGTCGTGGCCTAGATATGGCTGTGAAAAACGCGAATGACGGTATCTCTATTGCACAGACAGCTGAAGGTGCAATGAATGAGTCAACCAACATTCTGCAACGTATGCGTGACCTTTCTCTTCAATCTTCAAACGGTTCGAACAGCAAATCTGAACGTGTTGCGATCCAAGAAGAAGTCTCTGCTCTAAACACAGAACTTAACCGTATTGCTGAAACGACCTCTTTTGGTGGTAACAAGCTTCTTAACGGTACTTACGGCAGCCAATCTTTCCAAATCGGTGCTGACTCTGGTGAAGCAGTAATGCTATCTATGAGCAACATGCGTACTGACACTCAAGACATGGGTGGTAAGAGCTACGGCGTTACAGAAGGCAAAGATGCTTCTTGGCGTGTAGGTGCGGGTGCTGATTTAACAATCAAATACAACGATAAGTTTGGTGAAGCGCAAGAGCTATCTATCTCTGCTAAAGAAGGCAACGATATCGAAGAGCTAGCAACTTACATCAATGGTCAAAGCCAAGACGTTAAAGCGTCTGTGGGTGAAGGCGGTAAACTGCAACTTTTCGCTTCAAGCCAAAAAGTTGAAGGTGATGTTGAGTTTGGCGGCAGCCTTGCGGGCGAACTAGGTATCGGTGCTGGTAAAGACGTTACCGTTAACGATATCGACGTAACTTCTGTTGCAGGTGCAAACGAAGCAGTATCTATCATTGATGGTGCTCTAAAATCTGTTGATAGTCAACGTGCTTCTCTAGGTGCTTTCCAAAACCGTTTTGACCATGCAATCAGCAACTTAGACAACATCAACGAAAACGTTAATGCGTCTAAGAGCCGTATCAAAGATACCGATTACGCGAAAGAAACAACGGCAATGACGAAGTCTCAAATCCTACAACAGGCGAGTACTTCTATCCTAGCTCAAGCGAAACAATCACCATCAGCAGCTCTAAGCTTATTGGGCTAAACTTACCTCGGTAAGTAGCGGTAAACTCTACTCTGGGTAGAGTTTTACTGTATGGCTCATAAAGGAGGGAGGGAGAGTGTTATGGAAATATCATCCAACGCATCGAACATCCAGCCTTATGGCTCACCTAATGGCATTAAAATTGCAAGCGATGAAGGTAGTAGTGCGTCGAGTCTTTCGCGACTAAAAGAAGCAACATCTTATGACAAGGTAGAGAAATCGAAAGAGGAAGCTACCGAAGCGGCGATTCAATTAGCTCAACATAGACAAGAGTTAAATGATGAAGAGCGAGTCAAAATGGTGGAGAAGGTAAACGAGTTTATCTCCTCTCTCAATAAAGGTGTGGCTTTTAAGGTCGATGAAGAATCTGGGAGAGATGTGGTTACCATTTATGAGACCACAACCGGTGATATTATTCGCCAGATCCCTGATGAAGAAATGCTTGAAATTCTAAGACGCCTAGCAGCCCAAAACTCGAATAGTCGAATATTTGAGGTGAAGGTTTAAGTCGTATTATTGAGGTGATTTAATGAGTTTTGGCCCAATGGGGATTTCGTCTGGCATGGATATCAATTCCATGGTCAGCAAAATTGTTGATTCGGAGCGTGTACCTAAACAGCAACGAATCGACAATGAACGAACGCGAATCGATACCAGCATTAGTGCCTATGGAAGACTCAGAGAATCCCTTGATTCGATGAAAAACCTGATGACAAACTTTCGTCAGGAAAAAGCTTTTGCTGTGCGAACAGTGGAAAGTACCGATGAAGCGCTTGTCTCTGCAACCGCGACTACCGAAGCGATCGCTGGCAAATATGCCATCGATGTGTTGCAGCTTGCCCAAAGCCATAAAGTGGCTTCTGATGTACTGTCAGAGGACATGAAATTTGGCCCAGGTAAGCTGCAGGTTTCGCTTGGTGATGACAGCTTTGACGTGCAAGTTGGCGACAGATCGAGACTTATCGAAGTTGTTCGTGGTATCAACGGTGCAGATAGCAACCCAGGCGTTCGTGCATCTATTATCAACGATGTCGAAGGTCCAAGACTTATTATTGCCTCGAACCAGTCTGGTTCAGATCAGCAGATCAGCATTAATGTTGAGTCAGATGCTGCCAATCCCTTAAAAAAACTCGAATACAAAACGCTTGAAGAACGTGTTAAAGCGCTAGAGAAAGCGCGCGTTGCTGCTCAAGATATTCTAGCTCTAACCCCTGCAGGAAAAGCCGTTGAACTCATCGATGAAGTGATCGCTAGCGATGACCCAAATGCGAATGAAACACTCGATAAAGATGGCAATATCATCCCAGCAGCCCAAACCGATTCTACTTCAGATGTTGACGGAGACTCTAAAAGTCTCAGCTACGGTGAGCAAGCAGCCGCCGACGGCCAAGCCGCCCTAGACGCAGCTCAATCGGCAAAGTCTGTGATGCCTGAAGATAATATCCCTGGCTGGACTGAAACCGCGTCAGGCACGCTTTTAGATTCTTACTACACACCAGAACTTGAGCTTGATGAAAAAGCGATAGAGAAGGCACCCGATGTGCCGGGGTGGTCAAATGCTGCCTCAGGTACTCTGACCGATTCATACGTGACACCGAAAGAAGCCCAACAAAAGCTTGAGGCTGAGCAAGCGCGTATCGAAGAGAAGATTTCACAAGAAAAAGCGGAGTTGGCTGAGAAAGTTCAAAAAGGCGAACTCACCGCAGAGCAAGCCAAGAAAATTGAGCGTGCCAAATTAGAACCCGAAGAGCGCGAGCTCTTAGAGAAGGTCGATAAAGCGCAAGCAGATCTTGAACAAGCACAGCAATCTTTTGATACCTATAGTGGAATGACTGAAGTTCAGGCTGGCCAAGATTCTATGGTTGTCCTAGATGGTGTTGCTCAACTCTCTAGTAATAACAATGTGATTGAAGATGCCATTGAAGGTATTGATATTACGGTGAAAGGAAAAACGCCAAAAGATAAGCCGCCGGCAGAAATTGGTGTGGAGTACGACCGTAACAGTGTTCGCCAAGATATCGAATCCTTTGTGAGCTCTTATAACCAGTTCTATCAAGTGTCGAAAGACCTCGCGGGTGTTGATCCAACGACTGGTCAAAAAGGCCCGCTCTCTGGTGACAGTACAGTGCGTAACGCCGACTCCCGATTGAAAGGGGTGTTCTCATCAAGTATCGAAGGTGCGCCAGACAATCTAAAGTCTTTGACTGAATTCGGTATCACCACCACAAGACAAGGCTCGCTAGAAATCAACTACGATATGCTTGACCGTCAACTCAACAATAACTTTGATAAGTTGGGTGAGTTCTTCGGTGGCAACAACGGTTTCGCTAAAAAAGTCGAAGACGCGATTCAAGGTATCACAGGTATCACGGGTTCAATCCGTACTAGAGAAAAGAGCTTGGTCGAGCAAAACTACCGTTTGGTTGATGACCAAAGCGCGCTCGACCGCCGCATGGACAGCCTAGAGAGCCGTACCCACTCTAAGTTCACAGCCATGCAAGATGCGACCAGTAAGATGCAATCTCAGCTGGGCAGTATGATGAATGCGTTGGGCTAATAGATGAATAGCCAGCTACAAGAGCTTTGTGAACTCGATCAACTAATTATCTCTAAACTGGAATTTAGTGAAATTAATGCTGAAGAAATAACGCAGCTTGTCGATAACAGAGAACAGTTATTGCAAAACGTGCTTCAAATAATCGACTCACATCCCGACGTTAAGCAAAGTTCTGAATGGTTTGAAGCCATTACCAGAACCAGAAAATTAGTCGAATTGATGCAGTCTGAGACGAGTCGAGTAGGTAAGACCCTACATAAATACCGTCACGGCGCTAAATCAGTTCAACAATACAAAAAGTTTTTATAGAAGAGGTTTACTATGCGCGGTTCTTTACAGGCATATAAAAAGGTATCAGTGGATAGTCAGCTAACGGCTGCCTCACCGCATAAGATTGTACAAATGCTAATGGCCGGTGCTATCGAGCGTTTGATTCAAGGCAAAGCGGCAATGCAAGCAGGCAACATCCCAGTGAAAGGTGAGCGACTTGGTAAGGCTCTAGATATCATTATTAGCCTACGTAGTTGCCTATCTATGGACGATGGTGGCGATATTGCGAAAAACCTAGATCAACTTTATGAGTTCATGATCACGCAAATTTCTGCGGCAAATCACAAAAATGACCCACAGCCTATTGATGATGTTATCGATATTATTCGCGAAATTAAGAGCGCTTGGGACCAAATTCCGAACGAATATCACAACTTGACGTCCGCTGACGTAGGTATTTAAAGAAAAATTGCAGTTTTAACCAATCTCATATCCCTTGATTGGTTGGTTGCCTTATTTTTTTAATCAAATAAAATAGAAGCCATTAGATAGCCTAATGGCTTTTTTCGTTGCTGATTTCCTAAATTTGTCCACGTAGACCATAATCATTGATACATCTCACTGTTTTATAGACTACGTTGCTCACCGTTTTTCCGCATCGCACCAAAATAAAGGCAATAATTCCTACTTATGCAAGGTTTGGCAAAACTGCTTGTCGTCGACGATAACGCTCAAGATCGTCACAATTTAAGCACAATATTAGAGTTTGTAGGAGAGAGCTGCGAAGTAATCAGCTCTGAACAAGCACGTAAAGTTGACTGGTCACTACAGTGGGCCGGCTGCATTATTGGTACCATTAAAGGTAAAGGCTTCAACGCATTACTGAATGAGAAGCTTGTTCACGCCAATCACATCCCTTTACTGGTGATTGGCAAAAACAATCACCCGGTTGACGAGTTGACTAACTATGTTGGTGAGCTTGAACTTCCTCTTAACTACCCGCAATTAAGTGATGCATTAAGACACTGTAAAGACTTCTTAGGCCGCAAAGGTGTTCAAGTTGTGTCTTCGGCACGCAAGAACACCCTGTTTCGCAGCCTAGTAGGACAAAGTGCTGGCATTCAAGAAGTACGTCACTTAATTGAACAAGTCTCTTCTACGGAAGCGAACGTGCTGATTCTTGGTGAATCTGGTACAGGCAAAGAAGTCGTAGCGCGTAACATTCACTATCACTCTAAACGTCGTTCAGGGCCTTTTGTTCCTGTAAACTGTGGCGCGATTCCACCTGATTTGCTTGAAAGTGAACTGTTTGGTCATGAGAAGGGCGCATTTACTGGGGCGATTACCGCACGTAAAGGTCGTTTTGAATTGGCTGAAGGTGGCACACTGTTTCTTGATGAAATTGGCGATATGCCGATGGCGATGCAAGTTAAGCTGCTACGAGTACTGCAAGAGCGATGCTTTGAGCGTGTAGGTGGCAATAGCACCATACAAGCTGATGTTAGAGTGATTGCGGCAACCCACCGCAACCTTGAAAATATGATCGACGATGATTCGTTCCGTGAAGATCTTTACTACCGCTTAAATGTATTCCCGATTGAAATGCCGGCGCTTCAAGATCGTAAAGAAGATATTCCACTGTTGCTTCAAGAGCTGATGACTCGAATGGAAGCGGAAGGCAGCATGCCTATCTGTTTCACGGCTCGTGCTATCAACTCTTTGATGGAGCATTACTGGCCAGGTAACGTTCGTGAACTAGCGAACCTGGTTGAACGAATGGTTATCTTGTATCCAAACAGCTTGGTTGATGTGAATCACCTGCCAACTAAATATCGATACAGCGATATCCCTGAGTTCCAGCCAGAGTTTAATAGCTTTGGATCTGAAGAGGAGCAAGAGCGTGATGCACTTGCTGACTTATTCTCAGAAGATTTCAGTTTTGATCAGCAAGATGATATTGCCGACAATGCTAATGCGCCTCAAGAGTTACCGCCAGAAGGGGTTAACTTGAAAGAGCTACTCGCGGATATGGAAGTGAATATGATCAATCAAGCGTTGGAAGCGCAGGGCGGCATTGTTGCTCGTGCTGCTGACATGCTTGGAATGCGTAGAACCACTCTGGTTGAAAAAATGCGTAAATATAACTTGCAGCGATAGTGTCCAGTTTTCGATGAAAACGAAAAACTAGCACACACTTTTTAGCTATTTGGTAACTCTAGCTAAGTGAACAGATAAACCATAGTCGAGTTGTTGCTTGCTTAACTATGTGATAAATATAGCAAATAGCCTGACTCGTGTTGTACGTCTCAGGCTGTTTTAGTATTTGAGGCAAATTTTTGACATGCGCGTATCTAACGAACCAGAAAATCAATCACACCTAGATTCTGTTGAACAGCAGGTTGAGCGCTATAAGCAAGTACTCGACGTGATGCCAGCTGGGGTTATCTTGTTAGATACACACGGCGAAGTGAGAGAAGCGAACCCTGAAGCGCATCGTATTCTTGGTGTTGAGTTGGTTGGCGAGAAGTGGTTTTCAGTGATTCAAAGTGCCTTTGACCCAAAAGACGATGACGGTCATGAGATCTCATTGAAGAACGGGCGAAAAGTGCGTTTGGCGATTTCAGCCTCTACCACGGGTCAGCTGATTTTGATTACCGATCTGACCGAGACCCGACTATTGCAGTCTCGCGTGAGTGATCTTCAGCGTTTGTCTTCATTAGGTAGAATGGTGGCCTCGCTTGCCCATCAAGTGCGAACGCCGCTTTCAAGTGCGATGCTGTATGCATCAAACCTTGCCGCGCCAAATCTGCCGCCGGCAACAAAAACGCGTTTTCAATCTAAGCTTATGGATAGATTGCATGACTTAGAGAAGCAAGTGAACGACATGCTGTTGTTTGCCAAAGGTGGTGACAACAAAGTCGTTAAGCCATTTACTGTGGCTGAATTGATCACTGAATTTCACCCTATGGTGGAAGCGGCATTGAAAACTAACCAGATTGATTATTGCCAAGAAGTTGAGGGCGAACAGACTCAAATGTTCGGCAACGCCAATGCTATCGCCTCAGCGTTAAGCAACCTAGTGTTGAACGCGGTTCAAATTGCGGGTAAGGAATCGCAGATCGATGTGTTTTTTAGGCCCGTAAATGGCGAGCTTAAGATATCAGTGCAAGACAGTGGCCCCGGCGTACCGAAAGAGCTTCAAGGTAAAATAATGGAACCCTTCTTTACCACTCGTTCACAAGGTACAGGTCTAGGCTTAGCGGTTGTACAAATGGTATGTCGAGCACATGAAGGCCGACTGGAATTGATATCAGAAGAAGGCGACGGCGCATGCTTTACCATGTGTCTACCGCTTGAAAGAAGTGCTTCTTCTGAAGACTAATAAGTTTTAACTGAATTTACACTGGAGAATCCTATGGCTCAAAGCAAAGTGTTAATCGTCGAAGATGATGAAGGTCTACGCGAAGCCCTTGTCGACACACTCGCGCTTGCTGGCTATGAATGGCTGGAAGCGGATTGTGCGGAAGATGCTCTGGTCAAATTAAAATCGAACTCCGTTGATATTGTCGTATCTGACGTGCAGATGGCGGGCATGGGTGGCTTGGCACTATTGAGAAACATTAAGCAGCATTGGCCAAATTTGCCGGTATTGCTAATGACAGCGTACGCCAACATCGAAGATGCCGTTGCTGCAATGAAAGAGGGCGCTATCGACTATATGGCAAAGCCATTTGCGCCAGAAGTGCTGCTCAACATGGTCAGCCGTTATGCGCCTGTAAAGTCGGATGACAACGGCGACGCTATCGTTGCTGATGAAAAAAGTATCAAGCTAATGATGCTGGCTGATAAAGTTGCGAAAACCGATGCCAACGTCATGGTGTTGGGCCCGAGTGGTTCTGGTAAAGAGGTGATGTCTCGCTACATTCACAATGCTTCTAGCCGAAAAGATGGCCCGTTTGTCGCGATTAACTGCGCGGCGATCCCAGACAACATGTTAGAAGCGACCCTGTTTGGTTATGAAAAAGGCGCATTTACTGGCGCTATTCAAGCTTGCCCGGGGAAATTCGAGCAAGCGCAGGGCGGTACAATTCTGTTGGATGAGATCAGTGAAATGGATCTTAGCCTACAAGCCAAACTACTGCGTGTTTTGCAAGAGCGCGAAGTTGAGCGATTAGGTAGTCGTAAGAGCATCAAATTGGATGTTCGTGTATTAGCGACCAGTAACCGAGACCTTAAACAGTATGTTTCTGAAGGGAATTTCCGTGAGGATTTATACTACCGCCTGAATGTATTCCCAATTTCTTGGCCTCCATTGTGCGAGCGTAAAGGCGATATTGAGCCTTTAGCCAAGCACTTAGTTGAGCGCCACTGCACCAAACTTGGTATGCCTGTACCCGTTATGTCAGCACAAGCGATCAGCAAACTCGTCAATTATCCGTGGCCGGGCAATGTTCGCGAATTAGACAATGTGGTACAGCGTGCGCTAATATTGAGCGAACAAGAGAACATCTCTGGTGAGCATATCCTTCTTGAAGGTGTCGATTGGCAAGACGCAAGCAGCCTACAACAAATCGTCGAAGGCAGTGACGTAGCTGCGCCAGAAATTAAGCCTATTGCCGAAGCAAACCCAATCAATAAAATCGCGGCTAGCAGCGAAGGGTTAGGTAATGAGCTTAGAGATCAAGAGTATGCGATCATTCTTGAAACCCTGATTGCATGTAATGGCCGACGCAAAGATATGGCTGAAAAACTGGGCATTAGCCCTCGTACACTGCGTTACAAGTTGGCTAAAATGCGCGATGCTGGAATAGATATCCCAAACTGACGATAGATTAGTAGTGTCAGCTTTCTGACTAGTGTAATACGATATCTAGTCAATTAAATGTGTGGCACGCTAATTGCTCTGTCAATAATATAGCTAAATAGATGGTCATAATTTTGACTCCTGAGGTAGTAGATGAGAATAGATGGTTTACAAGGCGAAATGCAGGCAATGATGGTCGAAGCTGCCAGCGCGCGTCCCGCAGCAACGGGGCAAGCGGTCGGTGCAGATTTTGGCAACATGCTGACTAATGCCATCAATAATGTGAACTCATTACAAAAGACCTCAGGTGATCTTCAAGCTCGTTTTGATAGTGGCGACCAAAGCGTATCCCTATCGGACGTGATGATTGCTCGTAATAAATCTAGTGTGGCTTTTGAGGCGACGATCCAAATTAGAAATAAATTGGTCGAATCGTACAAAGAGCTGATGAATATGCCGGTATAAGTTGGGTAGTTAAATAGTGGCAGATAATAGTCAAACAACAGATTTAACCGTAAGCGATAGCAACAACCATGCACTTATTGCAGGCTCTGAGCTAGACGGAGAAGGGCAAAATCCCGATCTAGGTGAACGCAGTTCATCGAAGTTCGATATGGCTGTCGGTGATCTTGATTTACTTCGTCAGGTCGTCTTAGTCCTTTCTATCTCTATCTGTGTAGCGCTGATTGTGATGCTGTTTTTCTGGGTAAAAGAGCCAGAAATGCGTCCATTAGGGGCTTACGAAACAGAAGAATTGATCCCCGTTCTTGATTACTTAGATCTGCAAAAGATCGATTACACGCTTGAAGGCAATACCATCTCAGTACCGGCGAGTGAGTACAACTCATTAAAGCTTAATATGGTACGAGCGGGTTTGAATCAAGAGCGAAACGCGGGTGATGACATCCTCATGCAAGACATGGGTTTTGGTGTATCACAACGTTTAGAACAAGAACGCCTTAAATTAAGCCGCGAAAGACAACTTGCCAAAGCCATTGAGCAGATGAAACAGGTGCGTAAAGCTCAGGTTTTATTGGCCCTGCCGAAGCAGAGTGTTTTTGTACGTCATAATCAAGAAGCCTCTGCTTCTGTATTCCTAACTCTAAAAACAGGTACTAACCTCAAGCAGCAAGAAGTTGATTCTGTTGTGGATATGGTGGCAAGTGCCGTTCCGGGAATGAAAACCTCACGTATTACGGTGACCGATCAGCATGGCCGATTGTTGAGCTCAGGCTCTCAAGACCCTATGTCAGCGGCGCGTCGTAAAGAACACGAGTTAGAGCGCAATCAAGAACAAGCGCTGCGTGAAAAAATTGACTCCATCCTGATTCCTATTCTTGGGTTTGGTAACTACACCGCTCAGGTTGATATCCAGCTCGATTTCAGTGCTGTGGAGCAAACCAGAAAACGTTTTGATCCGAATACACCGGCGACTCGAAGTGAATACACTTTAGAAGATTACAACAATGGAAATACGGTGGCGGGTATTCCGGGTGCGTTGAGTAACCAGCCTCCAGCGGATGCCTCAATTCCACAAGATGTGGCTCAGATGAAAGACGGCGCGATGACAGGTCAAGGCTCTGTTCACAAAGAAGCGACTCGAAACTTTGAGCTAGACACAACCATCAGTCATGAACGTAAACAGAGCGGCACGGTTAATCGTCAGACGGTTTCTGTTGCGATCAAAGACCGCCAATCCTTGAACCCAGATACGGGTGAAGTGGTTCATACGCCAATCCCGGCGAGCGAAATCAATGCGATTCGCCAAGTACTGATTGGTACGGTGGGCTTTGATGAAACTCGTGGTGATTTGCTCAACGTATTAAGCATGCAGTTTGCACCTCAAGTAACAGATGTTGTTGCTGATGTGCCAATCTGGGAGCATCCAAACTTCAATGATTGGGTTCGTTGGTTTGCAAGTGCCTTGGTTATCATTGTGGTGGTGTTGGTACTTGTTCGCCCTGCAATGAAGAAACTGCTTAACCCAGCAGCAGACAACGATGAACAGATGTACGGACCTGATGGCATGCCAATTGGTGCCGACGGCGAAACCAGCTTAATTGGTGGTGATATTGAAGGTGGTGAGCTGTTTGAATTTGGTTCAAGTATCGACTTACCAAACCTTCATAAAGACGAGGACGTGCTGAAAGCAGTACGTGCACTTGTAGCGAATGAACCAGAGCTAGCAGCTCAAGTAGTTAAGAATTGGATGGTAGATGGCTAACGAAATAGTTCCACAACAAACTGAAGGCGGTGAAGTGCTTGATGTCTCTAGCGTGGATATCGGCTCTATCTCAGGCGATGAGCGCGCTGCGATCTTGTTGCTCAGTTTAAATGAAGAAGATGCTGCTGGTATTATTCGTCACCTAGAGCCAAAGCAGGTTCAGCGTGTGGGTAGTGCGATGGCGCGAGCTACAGACCTATCCCAAGAGAAAGTAGGCGCTGTGCACCGTGCTTTCTTAGATGATATTCAGAAGTACACCAACATTGGTATGGGCAGCGAAGACTTCATGCGTAATGCGTTAGTTGCTGCTCTGGGTGAAGACAAGGCGAATAACCTTGTTGACCAAATCCTTCTCGGCACAGGTTCGAAAGGTTTGGATTCGCTTAAGTGGATGGATCCTCGTCAGGTGGCGAGCATTATCATCAACGAGCACCCTCAAATTCAAACTATTGTGTTGTCGTACCTCGATGCCGATCAATCGGCTGAGATCCTGTCTCAGTTCCCAGAGCGAGTTCGTCTGGATCTGATGATGCGTATTGCCAACCTTGAAGAAGTTCAACCTTCGGCGCTTGCTGAACTGAATGAAATCATGGAGAAACAGTTCGCGGGTCAAGCGGGTGCTCAAGCTGCCAAAATTGGTGGCCTGAAAGCCGCGGCTGAGATCATGAACTACATGGATAACAACGTGGAAGGCGTCTTGATGGATCAAATCCGTGACCAAGACGAAGACATGGCAACACAGATTCAAGATCTGATGTTTGTCTTTGAAAACCTTATTGAAGTTGATGACCAAGGTGTTCAACGACTACTACGTGATGTTCCACAAGATATTCTACAGAAAGCACTTAAAGGTGCAGATGAAGGTCTACGTGAGAAGATCTTCAAGAACATGTCTAAACGTGCTGCCGATATGATGAGAGACGATATTGAGGCGATGCCGCCAGTCAAAGTCTCTGATGTTGAAGCGGCTCAGAAAGAGATTTTGGGTATCGCGAGGAAGATGGCAGACAGTGGCGAAATTATGCTGTCTGGTGGCGCCGACGAGTTCCTTTAATACAGAAATCTCAAAAGCCCCACACTGTTGGGGCTTTTCTTTATCCAATCTCGAACCACAGATTAACTCAGTTTAACTGCTTGAATTCACAATACAGTTAAGCCACTCATAGATAGGTACTGATATGTCAGGTGATAGAAAACGCGGCTTCCTTCGCCCTGAAGAAGATAATACGGTTGCCCAACCTCAGAAATGGGGGCTGCCTGACTACACCTCTGACGTGAGCAAACAAGCCAAAGAAACCGCTTTTAACTACGACCCTAGTTGGATGCCAACGGTTGAAGAAGCCATTGAAGATGAAGAGCTGGTTCTGACTGAAGAGCAAATCGAGCTGATTAAACAAGGCGCTTATCAGGAAGGGCTGCATCAAGGCCAAGAGGCGGGCTTTAAGCAAGGCTATGAAAAAGGCAAAGAAGAAGGTTTTGCTGCCGGTCACGAAGAAGGCAACGAAGCCGGCAAGCTTGAAGGCGTAACCGCGGGTCAAGAGTACATTCAACAGCAGGTGGCCGTCTTCATGGGGCTGGCAAACCAGTTCGCTCAACCATTAGAGTTGATGAACGCTCAGGTGGAGAAGCAATTGGTCGACATGGTGCTTACCATGGTCAAAGAAGTGGTTCATGTTGAAGTGCAAACCAACCCACAAATCATATTAGATACCGTTAAAGAATCGGTAGAGTCGTTGCCGATTTCTGGTCACGCAATCACATTGAAACTCAATCCGGAAGATGTGGCGATCATTCGCTCTGCGTATGGCGAGACTGAATTGGACTGCCGTAATTGGACGCTGGTCGCAGAGCCTGCACTCAACCGTGGTGATGTACAAATTGAAGCGGGTGAGTCGAGCGTTAACTACCGCATGGAAGATCGTGTAAAGAACGTTATTCAAAATTTCTGCGGCGCAAATCGTCACCAAGGTCATGAGTAATGCTTGAGTTAGCGAATCGTCTCAGTCAGTACAAAGTCGAGGGGCTAAAATCGCGACCAATTGCCTCTGGTAAATTAGTACGCGTTGTTGGCTTAACGCTTGAAGCGACCGGCTGTAAAGCGCCAATCGGCAGTTTGTGTTTAGTCGAAACCATGTCTGGTCAGATGGAAGCCGAAGTCGTCGGTTTCTCTGGCGATAACCTATTTTTGATGCCGAGTGAGCAAATCACCGGGATCTTACCTGGCGCTCGCGTCACGCCAATGACTACCGAAAGTGGTATCCCTGTTGGAATGGAACTGCTCGGTCGAGTGATCGACGGCGTAGGTAATCCACTCGACGGTTTAGGTCCAATCTATACAGAGCAACGCGCTTCATTTAATGCGGAGCCAATCAACCCGTTAGCTCGTAAACCGATTTCTGAACCACTCGATGTCGGCTTGAAAGCCATTAATGGTTTGCTAACCGTGGGTAAAGGGCAACGTATCGGTCTGTTTGCTGGCTCTGGTGTCGGTAAATCCGTAACTCTGGGCATGATGACTCGAGGCACAACTGCGCAAGTAGTGGTCGTAGGCCTAATCGGTGAGCGTGGACGAGAAGTTAAAGAATTTATTGAAGAGATTCTTGGTGAAGATGGCCGTAAGCGTTCGGTTGTTGTTGCCGCTCCTGCCGACTCATCACCATTGATGCGCTTAAAAGGCTGTCAAACCGCGTTGGCTGTCGCCGAGTACTTCCGCGACCAAGGCTTAGATGTTCTGCTACTCATGGATTCATTGACCCGTTTTGCTCAAGCTCAGCGTGAAATTGCTCTGTCTGTGGGTGAGCCGCCAGCAACCAAGGGCTATCCGCCATCAGTCTTCGCTAAGCTTCCTGCGCTGGTGGAACGAGCAGGTAACGGCAATGATGAACAAGGTTCTATCACGGCTTTCTTTACCGTGTTAACCGAAGGCGATGACTTACAAGATCCGATTGCGGATGCGTCGCGAGCAATTCTCGATGGTCACGTTGTGTTATCTCGTGAGATGGCCGATGCCGGTCACTACCCAGCGATTGACGTTGAGAAATCCGTCAGTCGTGTTATGCCGCAAATCACCACTGAAGAACATGTCTTGATGTCGAAAGCGGTAAGGCAAGTGCTGTCTATCTGCCGTAAAAACCAAGATTTGGTGTCGATTGGTGCTTACAAGCCAGGAACGGATCCAGCAATCGATAGTGCCTTCACGTTGAAACCAAAACTGGATGAGTACTTGCAGCAGAAGATGAAAGAGACCGTCCCATACGACATGTGCGTCAACATGTTGAAACATGTATTGGGTGGCTAACGGGTGAATAAGGTTAGTCATGGATAACGCATTAGAATTTTTGCTCGATCAAGCCAAAGATCAAGAGAACCAAGCGGTACTTGCGCTCAACAAAGCGAACTCTGAGCTGCAAGGCTACTATGAGCAGGTTGCGCAGATTGAAAAGTATCGACTGGATTACTGTCAGCAGCTCGTTGACCGCGGCAAGGCAGGCTTAACGGCGAGCCAATATGGTCACTTGAACCGCTTCTTAACTCAGTTGGATGAAACATTATCCAAACAGAGAGAAGCCGAGCACCACTTTAAAAATCAAGTCGACAACTGCCAAAGCTACTGGATGGAGTTACGCAAAAAACGTAAATCCTACGAGTGGTTGATGGAGAAAAAGCAGAAAGAGAAAGCAAAGCTGCAAGATCGAAGAGAACAAAAGCAAATGGATGAATTTTCGACTCTGTTATACAGCCGAAAGAAGATGTGATCCTAAGCCACGAATGACGTCAGTGCTGTTCTCTATATTGTGAAAACCGAACTTATAGGCATGTTTCTTGCTCCGTTTTATATAAAATTGCGCGTTATGCCCACCAAAGGCATGAAAAGCATCCGACTTTCTTTTTGTTGCCTGATTCATGGCAGCAAAGCTAGTAGATAGAGCTTGTATATATGAATGTTAGTCTTTCCTCAAATTCAGCGACCAACAAAATGTCATCGTTGTTGGACACCGGTTCTGCCTCTTCCAAGGTAGAAGAAACCGGCGACTCTAAAGGTTTCTTTGAGTCCTTTAAAGAAGCGCTCGGCTTTGAAGAAAGTGACAGTAAAGTCGCAGCAAAAGACACAGAAAGCACTGCGAAACCTGATACTAAACAGACATCTACCGAAGGTGAAGCGTCAGCCGAAGCGAACAAAGGTGATTCCGCTGAATCAAAGGCTACTGACGAAGTGAGCGAAGCGCAAAGCTCAGAAGTAGAAGGCGAGAAAGCTGCTGATAAAACATCAGCAGAGGCTGCGTCTGGATCTGAGGCTCAGCTCAAAGCCAATTCGGGCACTGATAGCACTGTCGCTGATAAGACTGTTGCAGATAAGGCAGATGGTAAAGATGCGCAGGATACGACTAACGAATCTAAAGAACATATTGCTCAATCCCAAACTCAGGGTCCATCAGCGGTAGATGGTGCTACGCAGGCATCGCAAGCCAATGCAGCGATGAGCGAAGGCAATAAATTGCTTGGTCAATTGGATGAGGCAAACAAAACCCTAAATCAAGCGCCAAACGGCAAAGGCTTGCCTCAGCAAGGTCAGGTAGAACAAGCCCAAGGTAATATCACCGGTGCTTCTGTTGCAGGAGTTTCCGTTACGGATAAGGCGACACAACAAGCTAAGGCTGCAAATCAGGAGAAGAGCCTTGAAGTCGATTCTGAAATCGCTGTACTTACCGGAGGTAAGGGTGTTTCTCAGCTAACTGATACTGAAATTCGACAGTTGATGGATAAAGGCGTCACTCCAGAACAAATTGAAGCCAGTATGAGCCGAGAGCTGAGCCAAAAGAATGCAGCTAGTGCGGTTGCTGCCGAGCAGAGCCAAGCATTGTCAGCCGTGGATATTAAACTGGCAAAGCAAGTAGATGCCCATACCAAAGCGCTAAACCAATTGAATGGACAAATCGAATCAGAGCAGTCTGTTGTCGATAGCTTGCTTGATAAGCAACAAAGTGGCGCTAAGTTGACGGTTGATGAGCAAGCCGCTTTGGCTAAAGCGACCTCTAACCTAGACCTGTTGAATCAACAGCTCGCTAACGTTCAACAACAAGTAACAGCTTTGCTAAGTCAAGCTCCGGCTGCGAACAGTGCGTCTGGTGAACCCACTGCTATCGATTGGGATAATACGGATTCAAGCGAAACTAAAGCCTTAGCTGCGGCAGCATCAACAGCAGCTGTAGCGACGGCTACACAACAAGTGTCAGCGCAGGCCGCTTCTCAATCAGCAAACAATGCTCTTACGGACAAGGCGGCAATGCTGCACGCCAATAATGCACATGCAGCCCAACAGGCCGCAGCTCAACAAGCTAATGTGGCTTCACCTCAGCAGCAAGCAACGTTGGATCCAGCTTTAACCGCGCAAGGAATGGCGATGAATGCAACGCCAGCTGCCACAAAAGCAGGCTCGACTGATACGCTTCTTAAAGCGGGCGCCGGTGCAGCAGCACTGTCTGGTTTGGGTAAAGCGGGTGCTAAAGAAGATTCTAAAGATTCGACCTTTGCTCAGCAGATCGCTTCTGCGGCTGGTGCACAAGGTACGGCAACGGTGGGTTCAGCACCTACGCGAGCTGAAATTCAAGCTGCTCAACAAGCGCCCTTACAGCTCACCAAAGAGCTAGCCAATGAGCAAGTGGCTGAAAAAGTACAAATGATGATGTCTAAGAACCTTAAGAACTTGGACATTCGTCTCGACCCACCAGAATTGGGCCAAATGAAAATCCGCATGACCATGAATAATGACGTGGCAAACGTGCACTTTACGGTGAGTAATCAGCAAGCGAGAGATGTGATTGAACAAACCTTACCTCGCTTGAGAGAGATGCTTGCTCAGCAAGGTCTGCAGCTTGCCGATTCGTCTGTTCAACAACAGAACTCCGGTCAGGGACAAGATAGATACAACAATGGTGAGCAACAATCCGGCGCTAACCGCACAAATGATACGCAAGGTGATGAAAACCTTGATAGTGGCAGCAATCTTGAATTGAATGTCGCATCAAAGCGTGATGGAATTAGTTATTATGCCTAATATCAGGCTAAGAACGCTTGGTTAATAGAAAAAAACAGTTAATAAAAAGAACCATCAGTTAATCGCAAGAACAGGAAGTTAGAGTAAGATATGGCCGAAGAACAAGATGCACCTAAAGGGAAGAGCAAGCTCCTTATAATTATTATTGCCGTAGTTGTGTTACTGCTTGGTATAGGTGGTGCGCTGTACTTTTTCTTAGGTTCTGACGATAGCGCCTCTGAATCTCAGTCTCAGCCAGCAACGGCTGTGGTCGCTGCAGAGCCGGTTATGTATGTTAATATTCCTCAGCCCTTCTTGTTTAATGTGACAGGTGACAAAAAAGATCGCCTAGTTCAGATAAAAGCACAGCTCATGGTACGTGGCAGTAAGAATGAAGACCTGGCTCGTTACCACTCTCCACTTGTAGAAAGTACGCTACTGGCCACGTTCGCTTCGGCAACGGTTGATCAATTGCGCTCACCAACAGGCCGCGTGGAACTGCGTAATAAGGCAACAGAAGATATTAAAGCAAGCCTGGCTCAAGCTGTTGGCCAGCCTGTGATTGAAAAAGTGTTATTCACTGACTTCGTAATTCAATAGGTAATTTGTGACCGATTTATTAAGCCAAGACGAAATTGATGCGCTGTTACATGGCGTTGATGATGTTGAAGAAGTTGAAGATGTCTTAGAAACCGAAAATGACAATGCGGTCAATTTCGACTTCTCATCTCAAGATCGAATCGTCCGTGGTCGAATGCCGACCCTTGAACTTATTAACGAGCGCTTCGCACGTCATATGCGTATCAGCTTGTTTAATATGTTACGTAAAACGGCTGAAGTGTCGATCAACGGCGTACAGATGATGAAGTTTGGTGAGTACCAAAACACATTGTATGTACCCACCAGTTTAAACATGGTTCGTTTCCGTCCATTGAAAGGTACGGCACTCATCACCATGGAAGCTCGTCTGGTTTTCATTCTCGTAGAGAACTTTTTTGGCGGTGATGGTCGTTTCCACGCCAAGATTGAAGGTCGTGAATTCACGCCTACTGAAAGACGAATCATTCAGTTACTGCTGAAAATTGTTTTTGAAGATTACAAAGAAGCTTGGTCGCCAGTGATGGGGGTTGAGTTTGAATACTTGGATTCCGAAGTGAACCCAAGTATGGCGAACATTGTGAGCCCAACCGAAGTGATTGTTGTGAGTTCGTTCCACATTGAAGTGGATGGCGGTGGTGGTGACTTCCACGTTGTCATGCCTTACTCCATGGTTGAGCCGATCCGTGAACTGCTTGATGCGGGTGTTCAATCAGACAAGATGGAAACCGATGTTCGTTGGAGTACCGCACTGCGTGATGAGATCATGGATGTGCCCGTCAATTTCCGCGTGAATTTGCTAGAGCAAGATATTTCCCTTCGTGATCTGATGGAGCTGCGCCCTGGTGATGTTATCCCAATGAACATGCCTGAGCACGCAACCATGTTTGTCGAAGAACTGCCGACTTATCGTGTGAAAATGGGCCGTTCTGGTGAGAAGCTTGCAGTACAGATTTCGGAAAAAATTCAAAGACCACATGTGGTTAAAACTGATCTCGCTTTTCTAGGTAAAGACTTATTGTCTGAGCTCGAAAACAGTGATGATGACGACGAATAGTAAAATAGATAAAAGTATAGGAATTGGTAATGGAACCTAGTGAAGATCAAAAGCTAGCAGACGAATGGGCTGCAGCACTTGGTGAAGATCCTTCAGCGCCGTCAATTGATGTTGATGATGTGCTTGCGGCACCACTTGATGAGCTAACCGATTCATCATCTCCGATTTCTGAAGATGAGCGTCGTAAGCTGGATACCATTATGGATATTCCAGTGACTATTTCGATGGAAGTTGGTCGCTCTCAGATCAGTATCCGTAATTTACTTCAGTTGAACCAAGGTTCGGTTGTTGAGCTAGATAGAATTGCTGGTGAGTCACTGGATGTGATGGTAAACGGTACCTTGATTGCTCATGGTGAAGTGGTTGTGGTGAACGACAAGTTTGGTATTCGTTTGACTGACGTTATTAGCCAAACAGAACGAATTAAGAAGCTGCGTTAATGAGCTTTTTGTCTCAAAGACTTGCGGGCTCTTTTCTCGGAATGACAGGTTTGTTACGAGGAATCTTGGGAGTAGGGCTATTAACAGCTCCTTCCATTGCCTTTGCAGCAACACCGCCTTCTCTCGATTTAGCGACCACCTTTGGGTCGCTAATTTTCGTTATAGCCTTCATTTTATTTATTGCTTGGCTACTCAAGCGAATGCAAGTACCTGCGATGTCGAATCAACAAGGTTTGGCGATTGTTAGGCAAATCCCTGTTGGTACTAAAGAGCGTATCGCTATTGTGCAAGCGGGTGATGAACAGTTCTTGGTAGGGATTACCACACAATCGATTCAGCTGATCTCTAAGCTCGATAAACCTCTTACTCAGGAGATGCTGGAAAAAAGTACATTTTCAAGTCAGCTTTCCCAGCTAATAAAAAAAGATGCAAACAAGTAACGGACTTTTGAACTCCTCTTACTTTCACCAAGCCGGAGCTTTCCGAGCGGTGAAAGTGTGGTTGGTTCAGCTTATTCTCCTATGCTCAATCGTATTCAGTGTGTCGGTATTTGCACAAGCTGAAGACGGCACCGTCATTCCTGCGAATACCGCTGGCTCGGAATCGGTCACTATCAGCACGATGGAACAAGACCAAGCCAAATCGACAACCATGACCACGGGCAGCTTAACTGGCAATGGTGGCGGCATACCTGCCTTTACCATGACAACCAATGCCAATGGCGGTGAAGACTACTCGATTAACCTGCAAATTCTCGCGTTAATGACCATACTTGGCTTCTTGCCGGCGATGGTGATTTTGATGACATCGTTCACTCGTATTGTGGTAGTGATGTCTATCTTGCGTCAGGCGATGGGTCTACAACAAACACCGTCTAACCAAGTCATTATTGGTATTGCGATATTCTTGACCTTCTTCATCATGTCGCCAGTGATTAACCAAGTGAACGAACAAGCAGTTCAGCCATATCTTAATGAACAGATCTCGGCACGACAGGCATTTGATGTTGCCCAAGAACCGATTAAATCCTTCATGCTTAAACAGACTCGAATCAAAGATCTTGAAACCTTTGTTGAGATTTCTGGTGCGGAAGTGACTAACCCTGAAGATGTTTCGATGGCGGTTCTGATTCCAGCATTTATCACATCGGAATTAAAAACGGCTTTCCAAATCGGATTTATGCTGTTCTTGCCTTTCCTAATCATCGACTTGGTGGTGGCATCGGTATTGATGGCTATGGGTATGATGATGTTGTCACCGATGATTGTATCGCTGCCGTTTAAGTTGATGCTGTTTGTTCTTGTTGATGGCTGGAACTTGATACTCTCCACACTCGCCGGCAGTTTTGCCTTGTAGCTGGGGGAATAATGAATCCTGAAATATTCGTAGAGTTGTTCCGAGATGCCCTTTGGATGGTATTAATCATGGTTTGCGCCATCATTATTCCTAGCCTGCTGATCGGTTTGGTTGTGGCTGTTTTCCAAGCTGCGACCTCAATCAACGAACAAACCCTGAGTTTCCTGCCGCGTTTGATCGTAACTTTGTTGGCGTTGATGCTATTCGCACACTGGATGACCCAGATGATGATGGAGTTCTTTTTTGAGCTCATCGAACGCTTGCCGCAAGTTCTGTATTAAACCGATATGGAATACCCAACGAGCCTTGTACTAGAGTGGTTAGCCAATTATTTTTGGCCATACACTCGCATCTCAGCGATGCTGATGGTGATGACGGTAACAGGGGCACGCTTCGTGTCGCCGCGTATTCGTCTGTATTTAGGCTTGGCGATCACTTTTGCGGTGATGCCTGCGATTCCGGCCGTTCCCAAAGAGATTGAACTTCTGTCCTTTCAAGGCTTCCTGACTGTCTTCGAGCAAATTGTGATTGGCGTGGCCATGGGTTTTGTTACCCAGTTCATGATTCAAACCTTTGTTATGCTGGGTCAGATCCTCGGTATGCAATCGAGCTTGGGTTTTGCATCAATGGTCGACCCGGCTAACGGGCAAAACACGCCGGTACTTGGTCAGCTGTTCATGCTGCTAGCGACCATGTTTTTTTTGGCGACCGATGGTCACTTGAAAATGCTGCAGCTGGTGGTGTTTAGTTTTAAGACCTTGCCGATTGGCAGTGGCTCTCTAACCTCTGTGGATTTTCGAGAGCTCGCATTGTGGCTCGGTATCATGTTCAAAACGGCATTGGCGATGTCCTTGTCGGGCATTATCGCGCTGCTAACGATTAACCTCTCTTTTGGTGTAATGACGCGTGCGGCACCTCAGTTAAACATCTTTTCTTTGGGTTTTGCATTTGCGCTACTCGTGGGTCTGTTGCTTTGTTGGTACATCCTTGGCGGCTTATATAGTCACTATGAGCTATTTTGGATGCAGGGCGAACAACAGATATGTCGTCTAATCCGGTTAGATTGCTAGGAGACTGAAATGGCAGAGTCAGACGGTCAAGAACGCACAGAAGACGCCACGCCCAAACGCTTGCAACAGGCCAAAGAGAAAGGGCAGGTTGCAAGGTCAAAAGAGCTAGCGTCAGCGTCGGTATTAATTGTCGGTGCGATTGCTTTAATGTGGTTTGGCGAATCGATGGCGAAGGCTTTGTTCGAGGCGATGCAACGCCTGTTCTCTTTGAGTCGCGACGAGATCTTTGACACTAACAAACTCCTAGAAATCGCTGGTGGTGCACTGGTGAACCTGCTGTTCCCGCTGTTTTTGATACTGATAACTTTGTTTGTTGCTGCCGTCATCGGCGCTGCGGGTGTCGGTGGGATTAACTTCTCAATGCAAGCGGCGATGCCAAAGGCGTCTAAGCTCAACCCACTCAGTGGTATCAAGCGTATGTTTGGCCTGCAAAGTTGGGTTGAACTGCTCAAGTCTATTCTTAAAGTAGCGCTCGTATCGGGGATGGCGATTTATCTGATTCAAGCCTCTCAGCATGATTTAATGCAGCTGAGCATGGACGTCTATCCACAAAACATCTTTCATGCCTTGGATATCTTGCTCAACTTTATTCTGTTGATCAGTTGTTCTTTGTTGATTGTTGTGGCGATTGATATCCCATTCCAGATTTGGCAACACGCTGATCAGCTGAAGATGACTAAGCAAGAGGTGAAAGACGAATTCAAAGACACCGAGGGTAAGCCTGAGGTGAAAGGTCGAATTCGCATGTTGCAAAGGGAGGCGGCTCAGCGTCGTATGATGGCCGATGTGCCGCAAGCGGACGTGATAGTCACCAACCCAGAGCACTTCTCAGTGGCGCTGCGCTACAAGCAGAATCAAGACAAAGCACCAATTGTGGTTGCTAAAGGTGTCGACCACATGGCGATGAAGATCCGAGAGATTGCGCGTGAAAATGACATCTATATCGTTCCAGCGCCGCCATTGGCGAGGGCGCTTTATCATACCACTGAGCTAGAACAACAAATTCCTGACGGTCTGTTTACAGCAGTTGCACAAGTGCTTGCATATGTTTTCCAGCTTAAACAGTACCGAAAACGAGGTGGTGAGCGACCAAAGCTGCAAGATTCTAATATGCCGATCCCACCTGATTTACGTCATTAGATCAATTGCTTGAGCTCTGCGTGATGAACCCTGATAATAGCGAGCTAGCTAATCTTCCTTTTATAGAGGTGATGGCGATAATTTGACGTGAGATGTTGGTACAGTGTTTGCTGTAGTAGCCTGAACATTATAAGCCCATAGCAAACAGCCCTGACTAAGACCTAATCCACTTGTTCAGAGAGCTACAACATAGCGAAACTGTCTAGATTTATGAAATTCTCCCTGCCTTTTGTGGACAAGCTACCTAAAATCCCTAACCGTGCCATGCCTGCGATTGGTGCACCTGTTATGGTACTTGCAACGCTTGCTATGGTGGTGTTGCCCATTCCAGCTTTCTTGTTGGATATGTTCTTCACCTTCAATATTGCACTGTCTATGGTTGTGCTATTGGTATCGGTTTATACCCGCAGGCCTTTAGATTTCGCTGCATTCCCGACCGTCCTGCTGATTGCGACTCTACTTCGATTGGCCTTGAACGTTGCTTCGACACGTGTGGTATTGCTCCATGGTCACGAAGGTGGCGACGCGGCAGGTAACGTGATTGAAGCCTTCGGTAACGTGGTTATCGGTGGTAACTACGCGGTTGGTTTAGTGGTGTTCTTGATTCTTATGATCATCAACTTCATGGTTGTAACCAAAGGTGCGGGTCGTATCTCGGAAGTAAGCGCGCGTTTCACGTTAGACGCCTTACCGGGTAAACAGATGGCAATCGATGCCGACTTGAACGCAGGTTTGATCGACCAAGACCAAGCGCGTCTGAGACGTTTTGAAGTCACCAAAGAAGCTGACTTCTACGGTTCGATGGACGGTGCTTCTAAGTTTGTTAAAGGCGATGCGATCGCTGGTATCTTAATCTTATTCATCAACATCATTGGTGGCTTGAGCATTGGTATGGCTCAGTTTGATCTTGGTTTTGGTGAAGCAATCGAAATCTACACGCTACTGACTATCGGTGATGGTCTGGTTGCACAAATTCCATCTCTATTACTGTCTATTGCAGCTGCGATGATGGTAACGCGCCAAAATACTGATGAAGATATGGGTGAGCAACTTGTCTTCCAGATGTTCGACAATCCAAAAGCCTTGATGATCACCGCCGCCATCCTTGGCATCATGGGTATTGTTCCGGGTATGCCACATTTATCGTTCTTGAGCCTTGCCATCGTTGCAGGCGCGGGGGCGTATTACATCGATAAAAAGAACAAGAAGAAGGCGGAAGAGCCTAACCTTCCGGCGACAGTTGAAGCGAATGGAGAAGTAGGCTCTCAGAAGGAGCTCTCTTGGGATGATGTTCAACCTGTCGATATTATTGGTTTAGAAGTGGGTTACCGTTTAATTCCTTTGGTTGATAGAGACCAAGGTGGTGAATTGCTTGAACGCGTTAAAGGTGTGCGTAAAAAGCTGTCTCAAGACTTTGGTTTCTTGATCCCAGCGGTACACATTCGCGATAACCTAGAACTGACACCAAACAGCTACCGTATTACCCTGATGGGTGTTGCTGTGGGTGAAGCTGAGATTAAGCCAGACATGGAGCTCGCGATTAACCCGGGCCAAGTCTATGGCATGATCGATGGCGAGCCGACGATTGACCCTGCCTTTGGCCTTGAAGCGGTTTGGATTCGTGAAGAGCAGCGTGAACACGCACAAGCTCTAGGTTATACCGTTGTAGATTCTTCTACAGTACTGGCGACACACCTTAGTCAGCTGCTAACCAACAACGCATCGCAGCTCATTGGCCACGAAGAAGTTCAGAACTTACTTGAGATGCTCAGCCGCTCAACACCTAAGCTGGTGGAAGGTTTTGTACCGGATCAATTGCAGTTGGGTGTGGTTGTGAAAGTGCTACAGAACCTGCTGAATGAAGCGATTCCAATTCGTGACATTCGAACCATAGTCCAAACTTTGTCGGAGTATTCAGGTAAGAGTCAAGAACCTGACATACTTACTGCGGCGGTTCGCATCTCATTGAAACGATTAATTGTTCAGGAAATCAATGGTATAGAGCCCGAGTTACCAGTGATAACCTTGATTCCTGAGCTGGAACAAATCTTGCATCAAACCATGCAGGCATCCGGCGGAGAATCTGCTGGTATTGAACCTGGTTTAGCCGAACGTTTACAGACCTCTCTCAGCCACGCTACACAAGAGCAAGAGCTGAAAGGTGAGCCCGCGGTACTATTGACCTCTGGCGTGTTGCGTTCGACTCTGGCTAAGTTCGTGAAGAACACGATCCCAAGCTTGCGAGTCTTGTCTTACCAAGAAATACCGGACGAAAAGCAGATACGTATAGTACAAGCTGTTGGTAATTAAGCCGCCTAATTAGAACGGACAATCGAATTGAAAATTAAACGATTTTTTGCAAAAGATATGCGAACGGCTCTGCTCCAAGTTAAAGAAGAACTTGGTTCAGAAGCGGTGATCATGTCTAACAAAAAGGTCGCAGGTGGCGTGGAAATTGTTGCCGCTATTGATGGCGAATCCAGCCCGTCGACAGCGAGCCAGAGATTAAATAAACCTCAGCAGCCTGCACAAAGCCAATATACGCAAATGGCCGCGCCCGCAGCTCCTGCTGGGCGACGTCAACTAGACGATGACAAGGTTAGCCTACAGTCGAATGTTGAAGGTGGACGCTCAATGACTAAGCGCTTTGCGAATATGCTTAAGCAATACAGTCATGGCGCCGATGATGAGCCACAGCATCGTGCAGAAAATGAAGATTCATTGTCAGCATTGCTCAATCGCCAATCAAGCACGGGCCATAAGCCTCATAGTCATCAGACTCAAAGCAATTTGCAGTCTCATGGCCATCAGCAATCTCACGGTAACCAACAGTCTCACGGAAATCTTGATTCTGCATTTGCTCGTGAAACGGGTTTGTCTAAGTTGATTGCTGAAGACCGCAGAGTAGAGCGCCCGACACCTCGCTTGGATCCTACCCGTTATGATCGTGGTCGAGAGAACACTCAGTCCAAAGGTTCTGATACTGAAATGGAAACGATGCGCGAAGAGATGACCTCAATTCGTCGTCTGTTAGAGCATCAAGTTTCTGGGTTGATGTGGCAAGAAGTTGAGCGCCGTGAACCACTGAGAGCCATGCTTATTAAGCGCCTTGAACGTATGGGTGTATCTGCAGAGCTTGCCGATCAAATGGCTTGCTACATTCCTGAAGATACTAAACCTGCACGTGCATGGAAGGCTCTGTTAGCTCTGGTTGCTGACCAAATCTCCGTTACACAAAAAGATATTTTAAAACGCGGCGGTATTGTGGCTCTACTTGGCCCAACCGGCGTGGGTAAAACAACGACTGTTGCAAAGCTAGCTGCACGTGCTGCCATGGAATATGGCGCTGATAACGTCGCACTAGTGACAACTGACACATATCGTATAGGTGCACATGAGCAGTTATCGATCTACGGCCGAATTATGGGTTGTCCTGTAAGAGTTGCTAAAGATTCTAGCGAACTGGCCGATGTAATATATCAGTTACGTAATCGTCGCCTGATTCTGGTCGATACTGCAGGCATGGGACAACGAGATGTTCGCCTATCTGAGCAGTTAGACACATTGATGCAAGAGAGTGGTTCCGTTATCAATAGCTACCTTGTGTTGCCTGCAACCGCGCAACGCAAAGTGCTGCAAGAAACAATTGAACACTTTAGAAGAATCCCGTTGTCGGGATGCATCATGACTAAGCTGGATGAATCCCTAAGTCTAGGTGAATTCATCAGTGTCGTAATACAAAATGCATTACCAGTTGCTTACATAGCAAATGGTCAACGAGTTCCTGAAGATATCGTTATAGCTCAGCCAAAGTACATGATTGCTAAGGCTAATGAGCTATTAGAAAAATCTACAGAGAATGAACCTCATTACTGGAATAGCGATTCTGAAGGGCTCTAGGCGGCGGATAAATATGAATGAAAATATGATACATGACCAAGCTAGCGGCCTCCGTCGCTTAACCAAGCCTTCACTCACAAAAGTTATCGCTGTAACCGGTGGTAAGGGAGGCGTTGGTAAATCTAATGTGACGTTAGGTATGGCTATTTGCATGGCGCGCCAAGGCAAAAAAGTCATGGTGCTAGATGCCGATTTAGGACTAGCGAACGTCGATATCATGCTAGGTATTCGTTCTAAACGAAACCTTGGGCATGTGTTGGCTGGCGAATGTGAACTTAAGGATGCGATTGTCGAAGGGCCGCACGGAATTAAAATTATTCCAGCGACATCGGGCACTCAAAGCATGACTGAACTTTCACACGCACAGCATGCTGGTTTGATTCGCGCATTCGGTTCGCTTGAAGACGAGATGGATATCTTGTTGGTTGATACCGCAGCCGGTATTTCGGACATGGTGATCAGCTTCTCAAGAGCGGCGCAAGACGTGGTTGTCGTGGTATGTGATGAACCTACCTCGATCACGGATGCATATGCTTTGATTAAGCTTTTAAGCAGAGAACACCAAGTTCAGCGATTCAAAGTTGTTGCAAATATGGTCAGAAGCTACCGCGAAGGCCGAGAATTATTTGCAAAGTTGACTTTGGTCACAGAGCGCTTCTTGAATGTGAGCCTCGAACTCGTAGCATGTATTCCTTTAGATGATAAAGTACGTCAATCAGTCAAGAGACAGAAAATCGTAGTCGATGCGTTTCCTCGCTCTCCAGCTGCATTGGCAATCAGCTCTTTGGCTAACAAAGCCTTGACCTGGCCAATACCAAAAACACCGAGCGGACACTTGGAGTTCTTTGTTGAAAGGCTGCTGAATCGTACTGAATTTATAGAGGAACCATTTGGTGAATAAAGCGCTTACTTACGACCAACACGCTAATCACAATAGCCAACAGGCTTTTTTTGAGAAGTACTCTGTGTTGGTTAAACGTATCGCTCATCACTTGTTGGGGCGATTACCGCCTAATGTATTGGTTGATGACTTAATTCAAGCTGGCATGATCGGCTTGATTGAAGCGCAACAAAACTATGATGGTACCAAAGGCGCAAGCTTTGAGACGTATGCTGGTATTCGGATTCGCGGGGCAATGTTGGATGACATTCGCCGTGGGGACTGGGTGCCGAGATCGGTTCATAAGAACAATCGAGAAATCAGCAGTGCAATTGCGGAATTAGAGGGTATCCTCAACCGCGACCCGAGTGATGCCGAAGTGGCAAAACACATGGGGCTCAGTTTAGAGCAGTATCACAGTGCTTTAACTGACATTAATTGCTCAAGACTGGTTGGAATTGAAGATTTAGGCGTCTCAGATGATGTAATATCTCCGAATGAAGACTCTCAAGATAATACGCCTTTTCAAGGGGTTGCTGATGAGTCATTCCGCCAAGCTTTGATCGATTCGATAAAACAACTTCCGGAAAGGGAAGGCCTTGTGCTTTCGCTTTATTACGACGAAGAACTCAATTTAAAAGAGATTGGGGAAGTGTTAGGTGTCAGCGAATCTCGTGTCAGCCAAATACTGAGCCAATCTATGCAGCGTTTACGCACTAAGTTAAGTGCTTGGACACAGAACGACTAACAACACTGATCCTATTCAGTGGAGGCTAATTTGAACAAAAACATGAAAATTCTCATTGTTGATGATTTTTCAACGATGCGCCGAATTGTTAAAAACCTACTTCGCGATTTAGGTTTCAACAACACTCAAGAAGCAGATGATGGCTTGACCGCGTTACCTATGCTGAAAAAAGGCGAATTTGATTTCGTGGTAACTGACTGGAACATGCCAGGCATGCAAGGGATTGACCTGCTTAAACACATTCGCGCAGACGCAGAACTTAAGCACCTTCCAGTGCTTATGATCACAGCTGAAGCGAAGCGTGAGCAGATCATCGAAGCTGCGCAAGCGGGTGTTAATGGTTACATTGTGAAGCCTTTCACTGCTGCAACGCTGAAAGAGAAACTTGATAAGATTTTTGATCGCTTATAAGCATCAATAAATTTAGGCACTTCTAGGTAAACACTGACTGATAAGTTATCTGTTTATCTCGATAGCCTAAGCGCACAAAGTATGCGGAGTAAGGCCGAATTCAGGATGATTTCATTAGAACAAGCAAAAAAATTAGTAGAGCTGCTTGAGAACGATGAGCAGCAAAATGCTGATTCTCTTGTGAGAAGCATTTATGAAGATAACTTTAGTCTTCAAGATAATCCAATGCTTCAAGAAATAGGAAGTCTGACACGCGACCTCCACGACTCTTTGACTCAATTCAATTTCGATGAACGCATCAGCGTTATCGCAAATGACGAAATCCCTGATGCAAGGGATCGCCTTCAGTATGTCATTGATAAAACGGAAGTTGCGGCAAATAAGACGATGGACGCTGTCGATCGCTGTATGCCAATCGCAGACAACCTACACGAGTGTTTACTTCAAGTAAGGCCTCAATGGAATGAACTGATGCATGGCCGCATTGAGCTGGCACAATTTAAAGCTTTATGTCACCGCATTGATGGATTGCTTGTCCAAGTAGAAGGCGACAGTACTGAACTACGCGGACAATTGACTGAAATCTTGATGGCTCAGGATTTCCAAGATTTAACTGGGCAGATAATCAGCAAAGTTATTACCTTGGTGAATGAGGTGGAAGGACGTTTGGTCGAGATTCTCACGGTATTCGGTGCGAATCAAAAAGAGCCAACTCCAGAGTCAGAGAAGAAAGCATCGATTGCGCCTGAAGGTCCAATTATGAACCCAGAAGAGCGCGAAGACGCTGTCGCATCTCAAGATGAAGTCGACGATTTGTTATCCAGTCTTGGATTTTAAAGGTAACGTATGAGCTACGATTTAGACGAAGATATTCTTCAGGACTTTTTAGTCGAAGCAGGAGAGATCCTTGAACTCCTATCAGAACAACTGGTAGAGCTTGAGAATAACCCTGACGACAAAGACCTATTAAATGCTATTTTCCGTGGTTTCCATACAGTAAAAGGTGGTGCTGGTTTCCTAGCATTAACTGAGCTGGTGGATACTTGTCATGGTGCTGAGAATGTGTTCGACATTCTGCGAAACGGCCAACGCAGCGTAACATCAGGTTTGATGGATACCATGCTGCAGGCGCTAGATACAGTCAATGTACAGTTTCGCGCCGTGCAAGATCAGGAACCTTTAGTGCCAGCCGACCAATCTTTATTGGATGAACTTCACCGTCTCTGTAAACCAGAGTCTGCGGATGAAGTGGCACCAGTAGAAGCGCCTGCACCTATTATCCCTGAACCTGTTGTTGCAGCGCCTGAGCCTGTTATTGCTCCGGAACCTACTGCTGAAAGCTCAAACATCAATGCATCTTCAGTCGATGATATCTCTGAAGATGAGTTTGAACGCTTGCTTGATGAGCTTCACGGTAAAGGTGGTTCACCAACAGCGCCTTCTGCACCAACACCGCCGCCAGCACCCGCTGCACCTCAGTCTGTTGCTGACAGTGGTGATATTACTGATGACGAATTTGAAAAGTTATTAGATGAATTGCACGGTGCGGGTAAGAGCCCGACAGCGGCAAGTTCAACGCCTCCTCCACCGCCAACGCCGCCAGCAGCACCTGTTTCGGCGATGTCTGAAGGCGATGATCTGATGACTGACGAAGAGTTCGAGAAGTTACTTGACCAACTACATGGCTCAGGTAATGGACCTTCGATTGAAGAATTGGATGCCGCGACTAAGCCAGCAGAAGTTAAGGCAGTAGCACCTCAAGCTGCGCCTAAACCTGCTGCGCCAGTTCCCGTTAAAGCTGAGCCAAAACCGAGTGCTCCAGCAAAAGCTGAAGTTAAAGTGCCGGCTAAGAAGCAACAAGCTGAAGCGACAGTTCGTGTTGATACATCAACACTGGACACCATCATGAACATGGTGGGTGAACTGGTATTGGTGCGTAACCGACTAGTCAGCCTAGGCCTCAACAGCAACGACGAAGAAATGTCGAAAGCTGTCTCTAACTTAGATGTTGTTACTGCAGACCTTCAAGGTGCGGTAATGAAGACTCGTATGCAGCCGATCAAGAAAGTATTTGGTCGCTTCCCACGAGTTGTCCGTGACCTTGCTCGTAGCTTGAAGAAAGACATCGTTCTTGAAATGCGTGGCGAAGAAACGGACCTTGATAAAAACTTAGTAGAAGCACTTGCTGATCCCCTGATTCACTTGGTGAGAAACTCTGTCGATCATGGTATTGAAATGCCAAACGACCGTGTTGCTGCGGGTAAATCACAAACGGGTAAAGTGATTCTGTCTGCCTCTCAAGAAGGTGACCACATTGAACTGGCTATCGTTGATGACGGTGGCGGTATGGACCCTGATAAGCTTCGTGCTATCGCGGTTAAACGTGGCCTGATGGATGAAGATGCAGCGTCTCGCTTATCAAATAAAGAGTGTTTCAACCTGATTTTTGCTCCTGGCTTCTCAAGCAAAGAGCAGATCTCGGATATCTCTGGTCGTGGTGTGGGCATGGACGTTGTGAAAACAGCGATCAACACACTGAACGGCTCTATTGATATTGATTCAGAAATGGGACAGGGCACCAAGATCACCATCAAGGTTCCACTAACCCTAGCGATTCTACCAACCTTGATGGTCGGTGTTGCCGGTCATCCATTTGCATTGCCATTGGCTTCTGTAAACGAGATCTTCCACCTAGATTTAAGCCGCACAAACGTGGTTGATGGCCAGCTGACGATTATCGTTCGCGATAAGTCTATTCCGTTGTTCTACTTGCAAAACTGGCTTGCTCCTAAAGCGGGTATTGTTGAGCTGCGTAAAGGGCACGGCCATGTTGTTATCGTACAACTTGGTAGCCAACGTGTTGGTTTTGTTGTCGATACGCTTATCGGTCAAGAAGAAGTCGTGATCAAGCCGCTTGATAAGCTTCTGCAAGGCACGCCAGGAATGGCAGGCGCGACAATTACAAGTGACGGACACATTGCATTGATTCTAGATGTGCCGGACTTGTTGAAGCAGTACGCAGCAGCGTCAAGAATTTAATTTAAGGATAAATATGGCGATTAAAGTATTAGTCGTTGATGATTCGAGTTTTTTTCGTCGTCGCGTTAGCGAGATCATCAACTCAGAGGCTCGCCTAGAAGTCATTGATGTTGCAGTAAACGGTAAAGAAGCCGTTGAGAAAGCGAAACAGCTAAGACCTGACGTAATCACTATGGACATTGAAATGCCTGTCATGGACGGTATCACTGCCGTTCGTGAAATCATGGCCGCGTCTCCAACGCCTATTTTGATGTTTTCATCGTTAACGCATGATGGAGCGAGAGCAACGTTAGATGCGTTAGATGCAGGTGCTCTCGACTTCCTTCCTAAGAAGTTTGAAGACATTGCACGTAACCGCGACGATGCAGTTGCATTGCTTCAACAGCGTGTGATTCAGATTGCAGCGAAGCGTGCGTTTATGCGCCGTGCTCCTATTGCGCCGAGAGCGACTGCGACGACTGCAACATCTACGCCATTGCGCCAACCGATTTCAACAGCAGCTTCGACTTCGACAGCGAAGCCTGCGGTTGCATCAACGGCGAAATTCAGAGCGTCAGGTAAGAAGTATCAATTAACAGCAATTGGTACGTCGACTGGCGGCCCTGTTGCTCTACAGAAGATTTTGACTCGCATCCCTGCTAACTATCCACACCCAATTGTGTTAGTTCAGCATATGCCAGCAACATTCACTGCTGCTTTTGCGAGCCGATTGAACACCTTGTGTAAGATTGAAGTTCGCGAAGCGCAAGACGGTGATGTGTTAAAATCTGGCGTGGCGTATCTTGCTCCGGGTGGTAAACAGATGATGGTGGATGGCCGCGCAGGGTCTGCACGTCTACGAATTATCGATGGCGGCGACCGCATGAACTACAAGCCTTGTGTGGATGTCACATTTGGCTCTGCAGCGAAGATCTACGGCGACAAAGTTTTGTCTATGATACTGACCGGTATGGGCGCAGATGGTCGAGAAGGTTCGCGTATGTTGAAAACTGCGGGCTCGACGATTTGGGCACAAGACGAAGATAGTTGTGTTGTATATGGTATGCCTCAAGCTGTAGCAAAAGCTGGCATTTCTACTGAAGACCTCCCTCTAGACCGCATCGCGGAAAGGATCTTGGTTGAAGTTGGGTTAGCTTAGGTAAATCGAAATGATTGTTTGGAGTGTTGCAAACCAAAAAGGTGGTGTTGGTAAAACGACCACGACCGTGACTCTAGCAGGTTTACTTGCGTTGAAGGGGCACCGTGTTCTGTTGGTTGATACTGACCCACATGCATCACTGACCACCTATCTGGGTTACGATTCAGATACGGTGGAATCGAGCCTGTTTGATCTGTTCCAGTTGCGTGAGTTTAACGTGCAGACGGTAAGACCTTTGCTTTTACAAACAGAAGTCGAAGGTATCGATATTATCCCTGCGCACATGTCTTTGGCGACATTAGACCGTGTAATGGGAAATCGAAGCGGCATGGGGTTGATCTTGAAGCGTGCTTTGGCCGCTTT
This sequence comes from Vibrio sp. 1F255, assembly GCF_041439145.1. Taxonomy (NCBI): domain Bacteria; kingdom Pseudomonadati; phylum Pseudomonadota; class Gammaproteobacteria; order Vibrionales; family Vibrionaceae; genus Vibrio; species Vibrio sp. 1F255. The sequence goes on from NZ_JBGONQ010000004.1 coordinate 73,890, forward strand.
AAAAGATGACTACGACTATGTGTTGATCGATTGCCCGCCAATTCTTGGTGTGATGATGGTCAATGCATTGGCTGCAAGCGATCGTATATTGATTCCGGTACAGACGGAATTTTTGGCGATGAAGGGCTTAGAGCGCATGATTCGCACTTTGACCATTATGCAGAAGTCGCGCAAAACACCGTTTAAGGTGACGATTGTCCCGACGATGTACGACAAGCGAACCAAAGCCTCACTGCAAACATTAACGCAGCTCAAAGATGATTACCCAAACCAAGTTTGGACGTCTGCTGTGCCGATTGATACCAAGTTTCGAGACGCGAGCCTAAAACGCTTACCAGCATCTCATTTTGCATCGGGTAGCCGTGGTGTATTTGCTTATAAACAGTTGCTTATTTATCTCGAAAGGTTGGCGATAAATGAGCGCGAATAAAGAATCAACAATGGCGCAGCCAAGTCTCTCTAGTGAACAAGCACTGGATGATTACTTTACTGCGCTGTTAGGCGATGAAAGCTTTGAATCTGACGATTTTTTTGTTGACGAGTCGAGCGACGAATCACAATCTGAAGAGCCAGAGCCAGAGCCAGAGCCAGAGCCAGAGCCAGAGCCAGAGCCAGAGCCAGAGCGCCAATTTTCGAGTCACCACTCAAGCTACGCAGAAATACGCGCGGCTGAGTTTGAGGTTCCTAACCTTGAGGATGTTCAGAAACTACTGAGTCGTTTAGAGGCGACCAATGTTGTTGATGAACTGAACCTTGATGAGTTGATGGATCAGAACACCCGGAAAATCGCCCAGCAAGCTGACATGCAAATGTTTGATGCTGCGGTTGAGTCTGTTCAAGTGTTTGAAGAGCCAGAGATTCAGGATTGGAATCTTCCAGAACCCGATTTATCAATGGTTGTTGATCGACCTGTTGAACGACCAATTGAGCAGCAAGCCGAGTCTCCAATAGCTGAAGAATCACCAACAGCTGAAGAGTCGCACGTTGAAGCTCTGCAAGACGAAACTCACACTGAAGAGTCAGAAATTGAATCTGTCAGTGAGCCCGAGGTTGAGCTTGAAGCTCAATCTGGCGGTATTGACCAGTTTACCTCTTGGGAAAGTACGGTTCGCAAAGAAGACTTTCAAGTCTTGTATTTTGATGTAAACGGCGTGACCTTTGCGGTGCCACTTGATGAGCTTGGCGGCATCCATCGCCTTGAAGAGTTAAGTCATATCATTGGTAAGCCAGCTTGGTATTTAGGTTTACAAACCAACCGTGATAGTCAGCTAGATGTGGTCGACACCGCAAAATGGGTGATGTCTGAGAAACTATCAGGTGACGAATACAAAGAAAACTATCAATATATAGTGATGCTTGGAGAAAGCTTGTGGGGCCTTGCGGGCACAGAGCTCAAAGGCACCGAGCTACTTAATACAGACAAAGTACGTTGGCGAGAAATGGCAGGGAAACGCCCATGGCTCGCTGGTATGGTAAAAGAAAAAATGTGTGCTTTGATTCATGTTGAAGCATTAATCGCCATGCTAAACGCAGGGCTAGATGTAAAAGCATTAAGCTAGTAATAAGCATTGGGCTAACAATAAGCATCAAGTTAATAATAGTGGTCGGTAACGACGGCAAGAGGATTATCTATGTCTCATATGAGTGAAGTTGAAGTAAGAAAAGAGCAAACGAATGATGAAGTACTTCAATGGGTGACTTTCCAGCTAGAAGAAGAAACTTACGGCATCAACGTAATGCAAGTACGTGAAGTACTACGTTACAGCGAAATTGCTCCAGTACCGGGTGCTCCAGATTACGTTCTAGGTATTATTAACCTACGTGGTAACGTTGTTACTGTTATCGACACTCGTTCTCGCTTTGGTTTGATGCAAGGTGAAATCACAGACAACACTCGTATCATCGTTATTGAATCTGAGCGTCAAGTAATTGGCATTCTAGTAGATAGCGTTGCTGAAGTGGTTTACCTGCGTTCTTCTGAAATCGACACAACGCCAAGTGTTGGTACTGATGAAAGTGCTAAGTTCATCCAAGGTGTAAGTAACCGAGATGGCAAGCTACTTATCTTAGTAGATCTAAACAAACTACTAAGCGAAGACGAATGGGATGAGATGGCTCACCTGTAATGTTTGAAGCGCTTCCTTTAAGCCCTGTCGCTCTGATATCAGGCGTTGGGGTTTTTACGTTATTTATCCTGATTTTGATTAGCAAAGTAAAACGTGCGATTCAAAAGCAGCTCGATCAGTCACGCCTGCAAGTTCGTAACTTGGACAAAGAGCTTCAAAAATCGAGTAAGCAATTACTTGAGGTTCGCTCTGTTGTGGTTGGCCTTGGCCAGAAAGTGACGGAACAGCAAGATCTGATAAAGCACTTGAATGAACGTATTGTTGAGTTGGAACATGCTGACACCGATGGACGCTTGTACACACGTGCAACGAAAATGGTTCAGCTTGGTGCCGGGATTAACGAACTGATCGAAGAGTGTGAATTACCTAAAGCGGAAGCTGAGCTAATGATGTCTCTACAGAATAAGCTCGCGGGTAAGGAAAAAATCCCTTCGTTGAGAAGTGACCCTTCATCGTACGATGATCAACCCGATGCCTCTCGCGATCGCAGAGACCCGCCTCGACGTCGTTAAATTGAGCGCTTAATTCGTATTGAGCAATTGATGTTTATTACGTATTCCTCTTAAAAGAAGCTTCGGCTTCTTTTTTTATGCCTGCCCGGTCTATATAGAACGATGTTTATAAGTGCTTGTATCTACGACAATATCTTGTTTGTTGATGAAAATGTGTAAATTGTGATGAGGTGGTAACAGTTTCTTACCGACTTTGTTCTATCGAAAACGCCTAGTCCTGTTTTGTCACCATGTTGGTGTGCTACTATAGCGCTCTCATTACTCGACTAAATTTACCTATGCTAGAAGTCTCAAATTTAACTGCTATTCGTGACGACAGGATTCTGTTTGAATCGTTGTCTTTTCAATTGAAACCAGGTGAGCTGGTTCAAGTTGAAGGTCGTAACGGTACCGGGAAAACGACACTCCTTAGGATTATTACTGGCTTAGGCGATCGCGATGACGGCACTATCTCTTGGGATGGTGAGTCTATTGAATCGAGTCGAGATGTTTATCATCAAAATTTACTTTTTCTTGGTCACCAAACAGGTGTAAAGCGCGAACTTAGTGCTTATGAGAATCTGAGCTTTTATCAGTCTATTCACAGTGGCGGTACCAGCAAAGAAGAGCTTTATCACGCGCTGGCTCAAGTGGGGCTTGCGGGCAGAGAAGACGTACCTGCGGGGCAACTCTCAGCAGGCCAACAGCGCCGAGTAGCGTTGGCTCGCCTGTGGTTGAGCAAGCAAATGTTGTGGATTCTCGATGAGCCGCTGACTGCCATCGATAAGCAGGGCGTGAAAGTTCTCGAATCTCTTTTTTCTCAGCATGCAGACAACGGTGGCATTGTGTTGTTAACCACACACCAAGATATGTTTGCTGATAGCCCGAAACTAAGAAAAATAAAGTTGGGTGAGTAATATGATCTCTTCAATGACCACGATTATCCGACGCGAACTGCTTATCGCGTTTCGACGTCAAGCGGATATCTTTAACCCTTTGTGGTTCTTCATCATTGTTATCACGCTTTTCCCTTTGAGTATTGGCCCAGAGCCAAACCTACTTGCGCGTATTGCTGCGGGTATTGTTTGGGTGGCCGCTTTGCTCTCTGCATTGCTCTCTTTAGAGCGTCTTTTCCGTGATGATTTTCAAGATGGCGCCCTTGAACAGATGATGCTGATGCCAATCCCGTTGCAGTTGGTAGTATTGTCCAAGGTCATAGCACACTGGTTGTTGACCGGGTTACCATTGATTTTAATCAGCCCATTATTGGCTGTTTTGTTGTCTTTAGATTTTGATACATGGCTCTCAGTTGTGTTGACCTTGCTGGTAGGAACACCCGCATTGAGTTTTATTGGTGCGATTGGTGTTGCGTTAACCGTTGGGTTACAGAAGGGCGGAGTCCTGTTAAGCCTGTTAATCTTGCCGCTTTACATCCCCATTTTGATTTTCGCGACGTCAGCGATTGACGCTGCGGCTTTGGGCGTTGCGTACAACGGCCAATTGGCGGTGCTTGGGGCAATGTTAATGGGTGCGATGACTATGACGCCTTTTGCGATCAGTGCCGCACTTAGAGTGAGTGTGAACTGATTGGGGTTCCGTTATCGTATAGCCAATGTGAACCAAATGTGACGATTGGACTCATAGAGTCAATAAAACTGAAAGCAAGACAAATAAAATTATTATAATTATAGCTTTAATAGCTGTAAGCAATATGAAGTAAGAGTGAGATTACAACATGTGGAAATGGCTCCATCCCTATGCCAAAGCAGAAACCTCTTATCAGCTTGCTGGTAAACTTTTGCCATGGTTTTCGATCCTAGCGCTATTGTGTCTATCCGTCGGTACCGTGTGGGGGCTTGCATTTGCGCCTTCTGATTACCAACAAGGCGATAGCTTCCGTATCATCTACATCCATGTACCGTCTGCAATCTGGTCTATGGGCGTTTACATGTCGATGGCGATTGCTGCCTTTATCGGTTTGGTATGGCAGGTAAGGCTATCAGACATGGCCGCACTGGCGATGGCACCGATTGGTGCTGTGTTTACCTTCATTGCGTTACTAACCGGCGCTGTTTGGGGTAAACCAATGTGGGGCGCCTGGTGGGTTTGGGATGCGCGTTTAACCTCAGAGCTGATTCTTCTATTCCTATACTTGGGTGTGATTGCACTACACCACGCTTTTGACGACCAAAAAACAGCAGCAAAAGCGGCAGGCATTTTGGCTATCGTTGGTGTCATCAACCTACCTATCATTCACTTTTCAGTAGAGTGGTGGAACACACTTCACCAAGGCGCGACGATCACTAAGTTCGACAAGCCTTCTATTTCAAGTGACATGTTATGGCCGCTTCTTCTTAACATCTTCGGCTTCGCCTTTTTCTTTGGTGCTGTGACTATGGTTCGTTTCCGTAACGAAATCATCAGTAAAGAAAGTCACCGTCCATGGGTTCGCAAGCTTGCGGCTGAAAAAGCGTAGTAGGGTAGGTAATTATGTATTTTGAATCTTTGAGTGATTTCTTTGCCATGGGAGGCTATGCCTCCTATGTATGGAGTGCATTTGGAATCACATTTCTCGCGATGATCATTTTACTGGTCGTAAGCGTTCGTCGTGGTAAGCAATTACTAAATGAAGTACAAGCTAAGATTGATCGTCAAGCTCGTATCGATGCAGCAAAAAATATGGAGAACACTCTATGAACCCAAGACGTAAAAAGAGGCTGGGCATTGTCTTAGCGATCTTTTTTGGTATCAGTGCGACTGTTGGATTGATGGTTTACGCACTTAACCAGAACATGGATCTGTTCTACACACCAACTGAGCTGGTCAACGGCAAAGATGGTAAGAAACCTGAAGTTGGTCAACGCCTACGTATTGGTGGCATGGTCGTAGTCGGCTCTGTAAGCCGTGACAATGAATCACTACGTGTAAGCTTTGATTTGCAAGATGTAGGCCCTAAAGTAACAATTCTATACGATGGCATCCTTCCTGATCTTTTCCGTGAAGGCCAAGGTATTGTTGCTCAGGGTGTTCTTAAAAATGCAACGACAATCGAAGCGTTTGAGGTGTTGGCAAAGCACGATGAAGAGTACATGCCTTCTGAAGTTGCGGAAGCAATGAAGAAAACCCATGAGCCTTTGCAATACACGACTGAACAAAAAGAAGGAAATGCTCAATGATAGCCGAGATCGGCCATTTTGCGATGATCCTGTCCTTGGGACTTGCATTGCTGCTAAGCGTGCTCCCACTGTATGGAGCCGCTCGAAATAACACATTATTGATGAACAGCGCACGACCGTTGTCGTGGGGTATGTTCGGATTCTTAGCGATTTCGTTCTTTATCCTGTGTTACGCGTTCTACACAAATGATTTTACGATTCAATACGTAGCAAGTAACTCGAATAGCCAACTGCCTTGGTACTACCGAATTACGGCGGTTTGGGGCGCTCACGAAGGTTCATTACTGCTTTGGGTTCTTATCCAAGCGGGTTGGACGGTTGCTGTAGCGACGTTTAGTCGTGGTATGCCTCAAGAGTCTGTGGCTCGCGTACTGGCTATCATGGGTTTGATTACTGTCGGCTTCTTGCTGTTCATTATCGTAACGTCTAACCCGTTCCTACGTACATTGCCTTTCTTCCCTGTAGATGGCCGTGACTTGAACCCACTACTGCAAGACCCGGGTTTGATTATTCACCCGCCAATGCTTTACATGGGTTATGTAGGTTTCTCTGTTGCGTTCTCTTTCGCAATCGCTTCTCTAATGAGTGGTCGTCTTGATACGGCATGGGCTCGTTGGTCGCGTCCTTGGACAATCGCAGCTTGGTTATTCCTAACGGTAGGTATCGCACTAGGTTCATGGTGGGCTTACTACGAACTTGGCTGGGGTGGCTGGTGGTTCTGGGATCCAGTAGAAAACGCTTCATTCATGCCTTGGTTGGCTGGTACTGCTCTAATGCACTCACTAGCGGTAACTGAAAAGCGTGGCACATTTAAAGCTTGGACAGTATTGCTGGCTATCTCTGCATTCTCGCTAAGCTTACTAGGTACATTCTTAGTTCGTTCGGGCATCTTGGTATCTGTTCACGCATTCGCGTCGGATCCTGCTCGTGGTATGTTTATTCTAGGTTTCCTAGTCTTTGTTATTGGTGGTTCACTGCTGTTGTTCGCGGTTAAAGGCGCATCGGTTCGTGTTCGCGGTAACTTCGATTTGGTTTCTCGTGAAAACGCACTGCTTGGTAACAACATCTTATTGATTGCAGCGCTTGTCGTTGTATTAGTCGGTACGCTACTGCCATTAGTTCACAAACAGTTAGGCTTGGGCTCGGTATCTATCGGTGCACCATTCTTTGACATGTTGTTCTTTTGGTTAATGATCCCGTTCTCGTTCCTGCTTGGTATCGGTCCTCTGATCCGCTGGAAACGTGACAACCTATCTAAGCTTGTTAAACCAATGCTGATTTCAGGTGCATTCTCACTTGGCTTGAGTGCGCTAATGGTTGCTCTATTGGCCGACCGCTTCAGTGGTACTGCGTTTGCTGGTTGGGTAATGGCGTTCTGGATTATCTTCATGCACGGCTTTGAGCTGCATGAGCGTGCGACTCACCGTCATACATTCTTGAAAGGTCTAACTAAGCTACCTCGTAGCCACTGGGCAATGATGTGTGGTCACATAGGTTTAGCCGTGACAGTGATTGGTATCGCGATGGTGCAAAACTACAGCATCGAACGTGATGTACGTCTGGCGCCAGGTGAAAGCTACCAGCTTGAAGAATACAGCTTCCTGTTTACAGGGGTTCGTGACAAAGATGGTCCTAACTACGATGGTTACATTGCTGACTTTGAAATTACTAAAGAAGGCAAATACATCAACACGCTTCACGCTGAAAAACGTTTCTACACCACAGCTAAGTCTATGATGACAGAAGCAGCGATTGACCGTGGCGTAACGCGCGACCTTTACATTGCAATGGGTGAACGTTTAGACGACAACAAATCTTGGGCTGTACGTATCTACTACAAACCATTTGTACGTTGGATCTGGGCAGGTTCTTTGATTATGTCGATTGGTGGCGCTATTGCTATCAGTGACCGTCGTTACCGTTTCCGTAAGCCAATCAAAAAGTCGGCTGAAGAGCAGGAGGCTTAATTCGAATGAACAAGAAGATTTTATTCATTCCATTGATTGCGTTCATGGTTCTAGCTGGAATCTTTGCAACGCAATTAATGCGCAACCAGTCGGGCGATGACCCAACTAAGCTAGAATCCGTATTGATTGGTAAGCCTGTTCCTGAGTTTGGTCTAGAAGACTTAGAACAACCAGGTAAGTTTCATGATCAAGCGATCTTTAAAGGCGAGCCACTGCTTCTTAACGTGTGGGCGACTTGGTGTCCTACTTGTTATGCAGAGCACTCTTACCTGAACAAGCTTGCGGATCAAGGCGTTAAGATCATTGGTCTTAACTACAAAGATGATCGCAACAAAGCGGTTGGTTGGCTAAAAGAGTTGGGTAACCCGTACCTAATTAGCCTGTTTGATGGTAATGGCATGCTAGGTCTTGACCTTGGCGTGTATGGCGCGCCTGAAACTTTCCTAATCGATGCTAACGGCGTAGTTCGCTACCGCCATGTTGGTGACGTGAACCCAACCAACTGGGCATCGACGCTTGAGCCGATGTATCAAGAGTTGTTGGAGGAATCGAAATGATTAGAAAGGCACTGATTACTCTATTCGCTACGTTCGCAATTTCAGCGACTGTTTCTGCTGCGCCTATCGAGTTCCATGAATTTGATACCGTAGATCAAGAACAGCAGTTCAAAGAGTTGAGTAATACGCTACGTTGCCCTAAATGTCAGAACAACACGATTGGTGATTCGAACGCTGAGCTAGCGGTCGACTTACGCCAAAAAGTGTATGAGATGACAAAAGACGGCAAGTCGAAGCAAGATATCATTGATTACATGATTGCTCGCTACGGTAACTTTGTGACTTACAATCCACCACTGACACTAGCTACATCGATCCTTTGGATTGGTCCGTTTGCGGTTGTTGTGTTTGGATTTGGTTTGATCATTTTACGAAGCAGAAAGTCAAAATCAAAAGCAGCAGTAGAGTCAGATAAAGACTGGGATGCAGACAAAGAAGCTCGCTTAAAAGCGTTACTCGATGAAGAGAACGACGGAGATAAGAAGTAATGACTCTATTTTGGATTTCTACCATTATCCTTTCGCTAGCGGCAATTTTCTTAATTGTTCTGCCTTTCATTAACAAGAAGGCAAACAATGACGAGATGCTTCGCGACGAGTTGAATAAAGCGTTCTATAAAGACCGTCTTGTCGAGTTAGAAGTAGAAGCAGAGGAAGGTCTTGTTGATAACCAACAAGAACTGATCGCTGATTTGAAACAGTCTCTGCTTGATGATGTTCCTGCACAAGAAGAGATGAAGAAAACTCAAATCTCTACGCTTGGTGTGGTTGTACCGTCGATCATTCTTGTCGTGGCTGTGACTTATGGTATGTACTTTAAGTTCGGTGCGTTGGACAAAGTTCAACACTGGCAAGAAGTGAGCTCGAACCTTCCTGAATTGTCTAAAAAGCTAATGTCATCGGAAGGTGGTGCACTAACGGATGATGAGTTGGAAGATTTGACTCTAGCGCTTCGTACTCGTCTGCATTACCAACCAAAAGATTCAACAGGTTGGTTGCTACTCGGTCGTATTGCACTGGCTAACCGCGACGCTGAAACAGCAAAAGATTCTATGGAACGAGCTTACAAGCTTGAACCTAAGAATGAAGATGTTCAGTTAGGTTTCGCACAAGCACTGATGCTTTCACCTGATGAAGCGGATCAAAACCAAGCTCGTTTGATTTTGAGCCGTTTGATTCAAAACGATTACGTCGACCTTCGTGTGTTCTCACTGCTAGCGTTCGATGCATTTGAGCGTCAAGACTACCCGGGTGCTGTGAAGTACTGGAGCATCATGCAACAGATGATTGGTCCACAAGACAGTCGCTATGAAATGCTTTCGCGCAGTATTGAAAGTGCTCAGAAGAAAATGGGCGACACTATGGGTGTCGACCAAGGTAAGACTGTTGCTGTAACGCTCGATCTATCTGCAGACGTGAATGCTGACCCTAACTCAGTGTTAATTGTGTCAGTACACAGAGCTGATGGTTCTCCAATGCCTATCGCAGCGGCACGCTACCCACTAGGGACTTTCCCTCGTACGGTTGTGCTAGATGACGGCAACAGCATGCTGGAAGGGCAAGAGCTGTCTAGCCTTGAAACACTGATGGTTAGAGCTAGGCTTGATACAGACGGCAACGTTTCAACTCGCGAAGGTGATTGGTACGGTGAAAGTGAAGTGGTTGAATTGGGCGCTCCAGTTACCATTGATATCAATAAGCAATATTAATCATCACTTTGCATAGGTGTTATCTATTCCGATTTGCAGATAAACGGTATAGACTTAGCCAAACAATTGAGGCCAGCGATTGCTGGCCTTTTTTATTATTTGAATTCCTTATGGAAAAGGTGATATGTCTGTCAGTGTTTTAAGACTCTCGAGTTTACTTTTTATCGCAAGCTTAACGGTTGGGTGTTCAAGCGCGCCGGACGAAAGTGTTGACGATGATAACCTCGAAACCTCTGAATACGTCGAAGAGTCCCACTCCAATGATCCTTTTGAAGGTTTCAACCGAGCGATGTGGGATATCAACTACGAATATCTAGATCCTTACTTAGTTCGCCCTGTTTCCCTCGCTTATGTTGACTACACCCCTGTGCCAGTGCGTTCTGGTATCTCCAATTTCCTAGCCAACTTAGACGAACCATCAAGCATGGTGAATAACCTTATTATGGGCAATGGTGAAAAAGCACTCGACCATTTCAATCGTTTTTGGATTAACTCAACGATTGGTTTGTTAGGCTTAATCGATATTGCTAGCGAAGCTGGGATCACCAAGTACGATGATAAGTCGTTCTCTGATGCGATTGGTCATTACGGGGTAGGAAATGGTCCGTACTTCATGGTGCCGGGTTATGGTCCACTAACAACTCGAGAAGTGACTGAAACCGTCGATGGTATGTATGTGCCTCTGTCGTTCTTGAATTTCTGGGCTAGCTTAGGCAAGTGGGCATTTGAAGGCATGGAAACACGTGCTCAGTTAGTATCACAAGAAGCGCTGTTGGATAGCTCTCCTGATCCATATGCATTAACGCGTGATGTTTACATTCAACGTCGTGATTTCAAAGCCGAGATTGAACCTGAAGAGGTCGACCTTGAAGAAGAAGATTTCATCGATGGTTATCTAGAAGATTACTAGAAACACGATTTAGAAAACCGATAAAAGACAGGCTCGATGTTGATGCAACATCGAGCCTTTTTAATATTTTCTACTTTTAGGGCGGTAGATTAGAAGCGGTAGTTCGCTTGGATGCCCACTAACCAGATGCTACCAGTCACTTCACCTTCGAAGTCACCACCAAATGGCGCAGAACTTGCGTCATCTTCAACCATTTTTGCGTCTTTCGCTAGGATGTAAGTGAAACCAGCGTCTAGTGTTAGTTGCTCAGACCATTGGTAGCCAGCACCAATACTTAACCAAGTGCGGTCTGTTTCCGGAATCGTCGCAGTACGGTGTTCATCGCTTACCGCTGAAGTGTCGTACGCAATACCAGAGCGCAGAGCTAACTTAGGTGTCATTTGGTAAGTTGTACCGATCGCAAAGCGGTAGTTGTCTTCCCAGTTCTCTTGCTTGATATCTTGAGTTCGAGCAGGACCGAATTCAGGGATGTCAGCTACTAGTTCTTCAAAGCTACTCCAATTAGTCCAGTTAACGCTCACATGTACAGCGACTTTATCTGATAGTTGATGGAAGCTTGCAAGCTCGGCGGTTGCTGGCAATGCAAGTTGCATTGAGCCGTTATATTTTGACTTCACAGGAGTACCTAAAGCGCCAGCAACAGCATCAAAAGCGACACCATTTGCGTGGCCCTCAAGCGTTAGGTCTACTTCTGACTTGTAGGTAAAACCAAGGCGGTTGTTTTCATTGATCTGCCAAGCGGTACCAACTTGCCAGCCCCACGCTGTGTCATCACCTTCCATGTATTTTAAAGCTGTACCTTGAGGCATAGGAACTAGAGAGTTAACTGTAGATACCGCTCCAAAGCTACCTTCAGCCATGATGTAACGAATACCACCACCAATAGATACGCTTTCAAGTACTTGGTAAGCCGCGTTTAGGTTTAGCTCCATCGTAGTAACACTTGCTTCGTTACCGTGGTTTGCGCCACCAAAGTCTTTACCTAGGTCTGTTTCCATACCGTAGTTAGTGCCAGCAGCAAAGCCTAATGCGAACTTGTCGTTGTACTTATGAGAAACATAAAAGTTTGGGATTACTGCACTGTGCGCAAAATCGCTAGAATTTGACGAAGTAGATTGTCCCATCATGGACGTAGAAGTACCCTCGATATCGATGTTAGGGTCAACATAGATAGCACCAACAGAAACCTGAGTACCTTCTAGGTAAGTCAGCATGGCAGGGTTACGCCATTGTGCGTCTGCGCCGTCAGCCATTGCAGCTTCACCAGCGTATGCGCGGCCAAGGCCTGTTGCTGAGTATTCTGCTAGTTGAAAACCTGCCGCGTGAGTGACGGTAGAAGTCGAAAGTAGTCCAACTGCCACTGCAGCAGATAGAAGAGTCTTATTCATTTTCATTATTATGTTCGCTGAATCATAAGTATTTAGTGGCGTGATTCTACGTTTAGAGTCATTACTTTAAAAATGAAATTCGAATAAAACAGTGTTTTAGGGATTTAATGAGTAAATGTGTTTAATTATTAGAGAAATAATCTAAATGTTTCTGCTGTGTTGCGAAGTTTGAGCGTACACTTGTAGTCATATATTGACCTTGCAGGCTACAGTTGTAAGCTTAAATTGATGTAGGTCAGTGGTTTAGGCAATAAAAAAGGGTCGCATTATGCGACCCTTTGAGGTTTATAACCTAGCTTTTATTAGAAGCTACGGCTGTACTGTAGACCCATTAGGATTGCATCTGCACGAGTTGTTGCTGAAATTGACGAAACAACAGAAGTTGATTCATTAACTTTAACATCGTCGCCCATTAAGTATGTGAAACCAAAGTCTACGTTTGACGCTTCGTTGATGTGGTATGTGAAACCAGCTGAGAACCATTGGCGATCTGAATCTGGAACTGAAACTGAAGTGACTTCATCTTGTGCACTTGTGTCATACATGTAGCCGGCACGAAGTGTCCAATCGCGATTCATGTAATATGTACCACCTAGAGAGTAGTGCATACCATTCTGCCATTCGTAATTGTTTAGAACACCTGCTTTGTCTGCTTCTAGCTTGTCAAATGAGCTCCAACCAATCCATTGCACTGAGTAATGAACTGCGAATTTAGTATCTTCAATCTTGTGGAAACCAGAGAACTCAACCATATCAGGTAGAGGCATATGAAGGGTATCATCTTTATATTCAGTGCCTTGGTAGCTGATATCGCCTTCAGCTTCAAGTTTCGGAGAGTAGTGGTAAGCCAAACCAAAACGGTTATTTTCATTTAACTCGAAAACAGTACCAAGGTTAAAGCCCACAGCCCAACCATCCGCTTCAGCATCAAGAACTGTTTGACCTGCTTGTGGCAAGCCTGGGATTGGCGGAGTATTAACTTCCGAGCTCATTGTTCGTTTCAGTTCGCCTTTACCGTAAATAAGGTCAAGGCCTGCACCAAAGCTCCACTGTTTGTTTAGACGGTATGAACCAGCTAAACCAAAGTTAACACTTTTTACATCTGTTAGGCCGCCGTATTCACCACCCACATAGCTATCGCTGAATTCAGTTTTTGTACCGAAGTTAGAATAAGCATTTACACCCCATGCAAATTTATCATTTACTGGAACGATTAGATGAATGTTTGGTGCAATCGAAGTATCGCCAGCATCGTCATAGTCAGCATTGCTAGAATTACCGCCCATGAAGCCTGTGTAAGTAGCATCCTTGACTTCAATCATAGAAGTGATGCTTTCAAAACCAAGAGATAGTTCAGTTTTGTCAAACAGTGCCATTGCCGCAGGGTTACGTGCCATTACTGACGCGTTATCTGCGATTACTGCATCACCAGCGAAAGCACGGCCGATACCGGTAGCTGATTGTGCGTTAAGTTGGAAACCTGCTGCCATCGCTTGCGAAGACGCCAGTGTAATTGTTACTGCTAAAAGAGACTTTTTAAACAGACGCGTGTTGTTGGTAGTCATTCATTTATTCCTTTATATATCCGCCTCTACAGGGCGATTAATTTGAGCAATTGCTCAATGGTGGCTGATCCTATTCGCAAGTATACGATATACAAATCCGACCATTGGGAATTTTGAGTGGAAAATTATGGAAATGACGCCTATCTGGCACGAAAATGGTGTGAAATGCTGTTTTTTAGAGTTTTAACTCTAGAGGTATTGGTGGTGTGAATGGTTTTGTGGTTTATTTATAAATAAAGCCCAGCAATATCAGTAATATAATTGCTGGGCCTTTTGTGACGGGGCTTTAAGAGCGAATCAGCTCATTGGTTTGATCATTTTTGTCAGCTTTTCGGCGATTTTGGAAACATCCTCACCATTTTCACCCACAAGGATTAAGCTGCTGCCATCTACGGGTGTTACCGAGCCGGACATGCCTTTTTCATCAAAATCGATAGGTTTGTCTGTTGGAATACCGGTTAAAAACAGTGTTACTTTGCCTTTTGCGCCTTGGAAGACCATATGTACTGCGTTGGATTTACCAAAGCCACAGTGGTTTAGGTAATAAACATGGTAAGGGAAAGCGTCATCAAACTGAAAAGCAAATGGGTTCATTTTTGCGTTGATCTGCTGCGATGTAACCTGTTCATCGATGCTACTAACAAAGCTCTTCTCATCAACAACATGCTTCATCGCTGTATCAACTAAACTAGCTTGCGCAGGTGAAACGAATGCATTTCCCCAATTCACTTGGCCAACTAATAAACCTGCAACGAATGCTACTGAGGCGGCCATTGCCATTGCTCGTCTCGCAAACGTTGGCCTTACTACTTTGCTTTCTTCGCTTGAGGTCTGATTGAATAGAATACGATCAGCAAGATCGTCTGGCACATCCACATTCATCGCAGAGTGGATCTGTTTATCAAGCGCTAGTACATCGTCTAAGAAGTTACTATTGGCTTCGCTATTCGCGGTCGCATCAACAATATCTTGTGTACGTTGTTTAGGTTCCGACAATACACGACGACGAAATTCCAAATCATCCATTATGTTGCCCCCTCTCTGCCTCTTCTGTATCCAACAGCTCTTTCAACTGATTTCGAGCTCTGAATAAACGTGTCATCACCGTGTTTTTGTTGAGATCGAGAATATCGGCAATCTCATCACCACTAAAACCACCAATCACTTGCAAGAAGAGAGGTTCACGGTAATCAATTTCAAGTTTCATGATCTGGGCTTGCAACCACTGATGCTGATGGTGCGGGTCATCACTGACACTAGCATCGTTACCGTGATCGTCGATATCAACCAGATCAAACTGTTTGCGTTCAAAACGTCGAGCGTTCTCGCGTCTCAAGATGGTAATCAGCCAAGATTTGGCGGCTTTTTCATCTTGAAGGCTATCGAGTGACTTCCATGCACGAAGGCAAGTTTCTTGAACTAAGTCTTCGGCAATGCTTTTGTCTTTGCATAACCAATAGGCGTAGCGAAAGAGGTCACGATGATAGGCGCGCACAAGTGCTTCGTATTTTCTTTGTTTGTCCATATCAGAGTTGACCGGACGCTTGGCTGTTTTCTTTCCAAACATTTTTATTATTGACACACGAGCCTCCATAATTGCTCTGCGTATAGCTGTCCTCTATACGTTGTGCTTCGTTTTTATATTTTTAGAGCTAACGATCGGCAGGAAATCGTAAAATCACATTAAAATTGATCTACTTCAAAATCTAAGGCCTCGAACCCGTTATAGTACACCTTGTCGTCTAGTTAGTCATTCGTGGCTAGCATGTTGAGCAAGACGACACTTCCTTTTGAAGGCTGACTTTACTTTCTCCTAATCAGGAAACTGATTATTTCAATTGGCGCTAAGTTAATTGCTTTATATACATTCCGACCACACAGCTTTGTGTGGTTTTTTTTTGCCTCAAGAAAACCATTCCCTACACAGCGATAACAGTCTTTGCTTACAATAGTTTAGTCTCTTACGGCAACCTTTCCCCCAAAAAGGTTCGCCTGAATGCGCAGTTATATTTTCAAACAGTGAGATACTCGTATCACGTTTATTTAAACGCTCGTTTGATTTAATTAACAACTTCTTTACAATGCTTCAGGTCAGACCTCTTAACTTTAAGGAGAAACCATGGGCAAACAGGAAGTCAAAACGCGTTCTGGAGAACGTGTTGCCGTTGTCGCTGGATTACGAACCCCATTCGCTCGTCAGAGCACAGAATTTAGCCAAGTGCCTGCGGTCGACTTAGGCAAAATGGTTGTGAGTGAAATGCTTGCAAGAACGGATGTCGATCCTGCGCTTATCGAACAAGTTGTGTTCGGCCAAGTAGTGCAAATGCCAGAAGCGCCGAACATTGCGCGTGAAATCGTGTTGGGCACAGGCATGAACATCAATACCGATGCCTACAGTGTCACACGAGCATGTGCGACCAGCTTCCAAGCGGCAGTTAACGTGACCGAAAGCATTATGGCTGGCACGATTGATATCGGTATTGCGGGCGGTGCGGACTCTTCTTCTGTATTGCCTATCGGTGTTTCGAAAAAGTTAGCGGCAAATCTATTAGCGCTGAGTAAAACGAAAACTATGGGTCAAAAGCTGAAGATTCTTAAAACACTTTCCGTAAAAGATTTGATGCCAGTACCACCTGCAGTTGCTGAATACTCGACCGGTTTATCCATGGGACAAACGGCTGAGCAAATGGCTAAGACGCATGGTATTACTCGCGAAGCTCAAGATGCACTTGCTCACCGTTCTCACTCTTTGGCTTCTCAGGCATGGAAAGAAGGCAAGATTAAAGACGAAGTGATGACGGCATTCCCGGCACCTTACAAAAAGTATCTAGCGGAAGACAACAACATTCGCCACGACTCAACGGTTGAAGGATACGCCAAGCTACGTCCTGCTTTTGATAGAAAGTACGGCAGTGTAACGGCAGCCAATGCTACGCCTCTTACCGATGGCGGTGCAGCAGTGATGTTGATGCGCGAAGGTAAAGCGAAAGAACTAGGCTTAGAAGTGCTTGGTTATATTCGTGGTTATGCGTTCTCAGCGATTGGTGTTGAAACAGATATGCTGATGGGCCCGACTTACGCGACCTCACAAGTATTAAAGAACACCGGTTTAGAGTTGTCAGACCTAACACTGATCGAAATGCACGAAGCATTCGCTGCCCAAGTTTTGGCTAACGTGAAAATGTTCGCAAGCGATGAGTTTGCACAGAAGAATCTTGGCCGCGATAAAGCGATCGGTGAGATTGATATGGAGAAGTTCAACGTGCTGGGTAGCTCGATTGCTTACGGACATCCGTTTGCAGCGACTGGCGCACGCATGATGACTCAAACATTACGTGAACTGAAACGTCGCGGTGGCGGCTTGGCACTGAACACAGCGTGTGCGGCTGGTGGTTTAGGTGCAGCAATGATCTTGGAGGTAGAATAATGTCTACGACTCTTGATGCAACAACAGAAAAAGAAACAGTCGCTCAACCAGATTCAACCTCTGCGACTGAATCAACCAAAAAGAAAGCGACAGCATTTACTCTCAATATCGATGAGCAAGATATTGCTTGGTTAGCGATTGATGTACCAAACGAGAAAATGAACACGCTGCAAGCGGCTTTTGCTGAAGAAATGAAAGCCATCTTCGAGCAACTCAAAGAAAAGCAAAGCCGAGTTAAGGGCCTAATCGTTCATTCTCTTAAGCCAGATAACTTTATCGCTGGTGCTGATGTAAGAATGCTTGATGCGTGTAAAACGGCTGACGAAGCACAGTCTCTGGCTCGCCAAGGGCAGGAGATGTTCCAAACGCTTTCTGAACTACCGTACCCAGTAGTCGCAGCGATTCACGGCCCATGTTTAGGTGGTGGTTTAGAGCTTGCACTGGCGTGTGATTACCGTGTATGTACCGATTCAGATAAGACTCGCGTTGGTCTGCCAGAAGTACAGTTAGGTCTGTTACCAGGCTCTGGCGGTACACAGCGTCTACCTCGCCTTATTGGTTTGTTGCCATCTCTTGACCTAATCCTTACGGGTAAGCAACTGCGCGCTAAGAAAGCGAAATCGCTCGGTGTTGTCGATGCTTGTGTGCCTGAAACTATCCTGCTTGAAGTCGCTAAAAGCTTTGTTGAAAAGAATACGGGCAGTAAAAAAGGTAAGCGCCTTGCGTCGAAAAGCCAAGCGTCGACCAAAGAAAAGCTGATTTCACGTAACGGCCTTGGTCGTAAAGTGATTTTTGAACAAGCTTCTAAGAAGACCAATCAGAAAACACGCGGCAATTACCCAGCAGCGGATGCGATTTTAGACGTGATTCGTTATGGCCTTGAGAACGGCTTTGATAAAGGTCTTCAGTATGAAGCGAAGCGTTTCTCAGAACTGGTTATGACTTCAGAGTCTAAAGCCCTTCGTTCGATTTTCTTTGCAACAACGGAAATGAAAAAAGAACACGGCGCAGACGCAGAACCCAAAGCGGTTAAGCGTGTTGGTGTGCTAGGCGGTGGTCTTATGGGCGCAGGCATCAGCCATGTCAGTGTTGCTAAGGCGAAAGTGCCTGTACGCATTAAAGACGTATCAAATGAAGGTGTACTGAACGCGCTTAACTACAACTTCAAGTTGTTCGATAAGCAGCGTAAGCGTCGCATTCTGAGCCGAGCGGGCCTTGAAAGTAAGATGCTTCAACTGTCTGGTGGTATCGACTTTACGAGCTTTAATCACACCGATGTGGTGATTGAAGCGGTATTTGAAGACCTCGACCTTAAGCAGTCAATGGTTGCGGACATCGAAGCCAATGCCAAGCCAGAGACTATTTTCGCGACGAATACGTCTTCATTGCCGATCCATAAGATTGCGGAGAAGGCGCAGCGACCAGAAAACGTGGTCGGTCTTCACTACTTCAGCCCAGCCGAAAAAATGCCGCTAGTAGAAGTTATCCCTCATGAAACTACGTCAGAAGAGACGATTTCTACGGTTGTTGCATTAGCGAAGAAGCAAGGTAAAACGCCGATTGTTGTGAAAGACACGGCTGGTTTTTATGTGAACCGTATTCTTGCTCCGTACATGAACGAAGCAGCGCATTTACTGCTAGCGAACGAGCCGATTGAAAAGCTCGACAGCACGTTATTGGACTTCGGTTTTCCGGTTGGTCCTATCACTTTATTAGATGAGGTGGGTGTTGATATCGGTGCGAAGATCATTCCGATTTTAGTGAATGAGCTTGGCGATCGTTTCCAAGGTCCTGATGTGTTCGATATTCTTTTGAATGACAATCGTAAAGGCCGCAAGAGTGGTAAAGGTTTCTACACTTACAAAGGCAAGAAGAAGGAAGTGGATAAGTCAGTTTACAAGCTGCTTAAGCTGCAACCAGATCCTAAGTTGAGCGATAACGATATCGCGATGCGCTGTGTGTTACCTATGCTAAACGAAGCGGTTCGTTGTCTAGACGACGGCATTATCCGCAGCCCTCGTGATGGTGATATCGGTGCGATTTTCGGTATCGGTTTCCCGCCATTCCTAGGTGGTCCGTTCCGTTATATGGATCAAATCGGCATTAAGTCACTGGTTGAGATGATGAACGATTTCGCTAAGAAGTACGGTGATCGTTTCGCGCCATGTGATGGCCTACTGACACGTGCTGGATTGGGTGAGTCTTTCTACAAGTAACTCTCTAACTCATTGATTAAGAAGCCCGTATCAAGCAATTGATGCGGGCTTTTCTGTTTTATGAACGAGTGTGAAAGGAATGAGATTCCCGACTCAGTCGTTCCTCCTTCTCGGGAATGATGATTGAGAGATAAAAAGTAAGTTATTGCGTTGATTAGAAAGGTGGTCAAACACACGTCAATCAAAACTACCGTCATCTCCTAAAGCGACGAAGGAGCGTAATAGGAGATCTGCTTTTGGACTGCATCCAATAAAAAAGGTTGATGCTTTCACATCAACCTTATGATTTTCATTCCAGCTTTATCAGCCTAGCTCAGTATCTTTCGGGCGTAACTGAAACTCATCAATAGAGCCAATTTCAACACCTGCTGACAGCTTCTCTTCCTCATTATGAGCATTACCGTGAGCATGCATAATCAGGCGATTTGCCGTGCGTGGTTTTAGCTGGCTAACCACAAAACGCATCATGTCTGAGCGAGTTAACCCCTTAAGGTCTTCTAATACGCGCTCTCTCTGGTTGAACTTAACATCCTTATTGCCTATCGCAACCCATAAGCGCTGAGCTCGCCCTCGCAAAGTCGTATCTGGTGCCGAAATCTGATTCCAGAGACCGCGCTTACTGCTGTGCCATTGATAGTCGTTAAGCTCCAACAGCACCATGTAAAAGGCATTGAGGAACTCATCTATTGAAGCTAACAAGTCAGCAGGGGCGGCATTCGGTGATTGCACATACAACACAATACCAGGGTGTCGGTTGAGCGGCATATTGCCAGTACCGACCATGTAACCTAGCTGCTGCTTGGTTCGTATCTCATGGAAGAAAGTGGCCGACATCAAATGGTTTGCCAATGAATACAGCGCGATATTTTTAGGTGAAATATCAGGGCATTGGTAATAAACCACAATTGCTGAATCATCTTGGTTACACACCACTTCACGTTGGAAGCTGCCGTTTTCACCGAGCATGATGAGCGGACGCAGTGATTCTTCGTAAGCCTGATCTTGAACACGCAGTGCATCTTTTAGCGTTTCAGCCATCTTGTGTGCATCGGCTTTTTTCCAGTCGCCATACACAAACATCTCAACATGAAGTTCCGCCAAGATTGCTTGAACAAAAGAGGAGAGCTCATCGACCTCTATCGTTTCTAGGGCTTCAATTAACACGGAATAAGGCGGGTTATTTGGTTGAAGTATCCCAGTCATTGCATTAAACAACTGCGAAATAGGGCGATCTTGCGACGCGTTGTTCCAGTTTCTGAGCAATTGATGCTTGATGGTTTCGAAGCGTGTTGGACTAAAGTCGCGTGCTTGGAAACGTTCAAGAATCATATTGAGCAGTTGTGGCTGTTTCTCGCTAAACCCGGACAGAGTGAGCGTTACACCGCCCTGATGGGTGTACATGTTGTAGCCCATTCCGGCGATTTCAGCCTGATACGTATCTTTTTCGAGTGAGTCTAAGAACATCTCTACGCACAAGCGTGTTTTAACGATATTTCTTGGGCTAGCAACTGAGTGCGGGCTATCGATAGCAACATACACCACACCTTTTGGCACCCGGAATTGATGGTCTTGCAGATGCCATAGCTTAAAGCCATCGAGCTCTTCTAACAGTTGTGGGAACTTAGCGTCACCTTCGAGTTCAGTCGGGTCTAGATCGTAGCAAATAAACGGGTTTTTGCTTGGGAGTTCAAACTGCCAACCGGGGTTAATGCACGTAAAGCATTGAACTTGTTCAGCGCTAAAAGGTGTGACCGAGTAGGGCGTAAAGTACCACTTCGCTTCCCTGTCATACTCGAATCCCTGAGCAACAATGGTTGCCCGCATGTTGTCGACGGTTAAGTAAGGCAGCAAAGCACGCTGTAATTCGTCATCGAAATGCGACATTTTGTAATCGCCATACACCACATCTTGCTCTTGGTAGTGCTGCATGTTGATGACGAGGTGGCTGACGACATCAAGCGGTCTTGCTGGCTCTTGAAAGCGGAAAGCAGACTCTAAAACGGCGCGTTTTTCTAGGTAGCGCCACTCTTCTATGCCTTGTTGTTCGACTAACTTGATGTACTGAAATATCGCTTGGATGATGTTATCGGTTTTGGTTAAACCTTCTATGGTCAATGAGCAACTGACTGTGAAATCACGGTAGTTACTGCCACTCGCGCCACCACCTGCAGAGAGAGATGTTATCCAGCCTTTCTCTTTGAGTTGCATCATCAAACTGCCTTCACCTTCGTAACCTAAAAGGTGGGCAAAGAACGACAAAGGCTTAACGCCGTAGTGTTCGTCCATGCTTGGCATCGGGAAGGTTAAGATCAGTTTGCGCACTTCTTTAATCGGCTCAACGCGGACTTGTACACCCGTACTTAACTCGCCGACAATCGGAACTTCAACCTTTTTGCCTTGTAGGTTGTGATTGGTGATTGAGCTAAAGCGATCCTCAACCCAGCTTTGCATCTCATCTAACGACTGATTGCCAGACAGTGTCAGTGTCATCAAGTCAGCAGAGTATTGTTGCTGGTGGAAAGCCAAGATCTCTTGTCGAATCGTCTCGCCGTTTCTGTCACCCAACGTATCGATATTACCGACAGAAAACTTCGAGAATGGGTGATTGTGATTCACCAGTTCTTTGGTAACTTGGTACAAGCGTCGTGAGTCGTCGTTGAGTTTCATCTTGTATTCGGAGTCAACGGCTTGGCGTTCTTTGTCTAACGCTTCTTCGTTGAAAAGGGGAGCGGTAAAAAATTGGCTGAAGCGATCGAGTGCGGTTTCAAAGGCATTCAATTCAACATCAAAAAAGAAGCAGGTGTGCTCTGTTCCTGTCCAAGCGTTGTTGCTACCGCCATGCTGGCTGATAAAACTTTGGAACTCTCCGACCTTTGGATACTTTTCAGTTCCCAAAAATAGCATATGCTCTAAGTAGTGAGCTAAACCCTCTCGGTCTGTAGGGTCATCAAAATGCCCCACATTGACGGCTAATGCGGCTGCTGCTTTTTGAGCATTTTGATCCTGAACTAACAGTACACGTAACCCGTTATTTAAGGTTATGTAGCGGTATTGATGTTCATCATTTGGGCTTAAGTGCACAGGAGCATCTCCAGAGAAGGTGGTTTTTAAATTATGTACCCGATGATTCGGCGTGCAAACCTTGTGATCATATTTTGGGATATGAAGTGCTTTTTGGCGATTTCTAAATCACTTTTATCGATTTTTATCAGTAATTTATTTTCTTTTAACAAGATTGTTAAGAAAGTCGAACTCTTTGGCAAGTGACTTGATATAATTATTTATATTGACTGCGGTTTCTCTGGATTGAGAGCCAAACCTAAGTAGCGTTTCGCTGATATATGGGATATATCGACTTTCGACATGTTACGAAGACAGGATTGAACATGAAAATATTCATTATGCGCCACGGTGAAGCAGAACATTTTGCCAACTCGGATGCAGAAAGAGCGTTGACCAAGCGCGGGAAAATGGCTTCTCTTGCCGTGGCACAAGCTGCAAATGAGCAGGGGATTAGTCAATTCGATAAAGTGCTGGTGAGCCCATATTTAAGGGCACAAGAAACGTGGTTAGAGATCTCTCAGGCGTTTTCTGGAAAGAAAGTAGAAACCTGTGATGATATTACGCCTTATGGAATGTCCGACGATGTGTTTGATTTGACCTTAGCAATGGCTGAAGTAGAAAAACTAGAGACCATTTTATTTGTTTCTCATTTACCTCTAGTTGGCTACCTAACTGCAGAGTTTGCAACAGGCATGGCGCCGCCTATGTTTCCCACTTCGGGCCTAGCGTGTATCGACTTCAACCTTGAGACACAAAAAGGTGAGTTGCTTTGGAACATCAATCCATAAGCTCGTTGAGCTCTGTTTGATGACAAAGTTGCAGACAATTAGAAAGGGCATCTCAATATGATTGGGATGCCCTTTGTTGTTTTTTGGTGAGAGAGAGTTTGTTAACCAGAATTACTTCTCAGGAACCGAAAGCAAGACTAACAGCGCGCCATTGCCGCCAAACTCTAACGGTGCTTGGTGGAAAGCCATCACGTCTGGGTGCTGTGCTAACCACAAAGGCACCTTCTGTTTAAGGATGTGTTTACCGATACCGTGTTGAACACAGGCACACGCCACGCTCTCTTTCACGCAGTGCGCAATCATCGCGCCAAGCTCACGTTTGGCTTCTTGTTGAGTCATACCATGCATATCGAGATACACGTCAGGCACGTAGACACCACGACGGAGGCGCTTGACCTCATATTTAGAGACATCATCACGCGCATAACGCGTCGGACCGTCTTCGCTAAGATGCGGAATGAACTCATCCGAGAAATAAAACTCGCTATCACTGGCTTGTCTTGCCGTTCGAGTAATTTCTTTTTGCTTGGCATTTCTTTTTGGCTGCTGGACTATGGTATCCTGTTGCAACTTTTTAACGCCCTTTACTGCATCGTTGAACAGGGCGAAATCGTCATCGAAGTCGGTGTCTTTTTTGCTCATCAGGTTATGAATTCTAATTAGAAACGTAATTAGCAGTATTGTAGCGCTTTTCGGAGACAATTTTGGATAAGATTTTTGTAGAAGAAGCGGTATCAGAACTACACACGCTTCAAGATGTGATTCGTTGGACTGTTAGCCGCTTTAACGCAGCGGGCCTATTTTATGGTCACGGCACTGATAACGCGTGGGATGAGGCAGTACAACTTATCTTACCTACTCTTTATCTGCCGATTGATGTTCCTTCGCATGTGATGAACTCTCGTCTAACGAGCAGCGAACGTCTACGTATTGTTGAGCGCGTAATCAAGCGTATTAATGATCGTACACCAACGGCTTACCTAACCAACAAAGCTTGGTTCTGTGGTCTTGAGTTCTTCGTTGATGAGCGCGTTCTTGTGCCTCGTTCTCCAATTGGTGAGCTGATCGAAGCTCAATTCCAACCTTGGTTAACTGAAGAGCCAACTCGCATCATGGATATGTGTACGGGTAGTGGTTGTATCGCTATTGCTTGTGCTCACGCATTCCCAGACGCTGAAGTAGATGCGATTGATATCTCTACTGACGCATTGCAAGTTGCAGAGCAGAACGTTCAAGATCACGGCATGGAGCAGCAAGTGTTCCCAATCCGTTCAGATCTTTTCCGTGATTTGCCAAAAGAGAAATACAACCTGATCGTATCTAACCCACCTTACGTGGACGAAGAAGATATGAACAGCCTGCCAGATGAGTTTACTCACGAGCCAGAACTTGGCCTAGCAGCGGGTACAGACGGTCTGAAATTGGTTCGTCGCATCTTAGCTAATGCACCAGACTACCTAACTGACGACGGTATTCTTATCTGTGAAGTTGGTAACTCAATGGTTCATATGATGGATCAGTACCCAGAGATTCCATTCACTTGGATTGAATTCTCTAACGGTGGTCATGGCGTATTCATGATCACTCGTGAGCAGCTTGTTGCTTGCGCTGATGAGTTCTCTATCTACAAAGACTAGGTTTCAATTATTAGGTTAGTGCCCCTATCTTAGGGCTGTAAGCTTAGAACCTGACATCTAGTAAGACGTTCGATTTGAAACGTTTTTATTTAAACGCCATGCAGCAATGCATGGCGTTTTTTATTGCCTAGATTAAAGATGTTTGCATTTATATCGAAGACGTTAAGCGCAATATTTAGTTGATTAATATGAGGGCTTATTACATATTGGTGTTTAATATTTAGTCGTTTTAGTGAGTTAAGGAGGATTCACGATGAGCTTTGATACATGGATTTATTATTTATTAGCGGTGCTAATTTTAACGGCATCACCAGGCCCAAGTTCTTTATTGTGCATGACCAAAGGTGTGCAATCTGGCTTTAAATTATCGATATTTACTGCCTTGGGGAGCTTAACTGCGATTACTGGTATTTTAACTTTATCGTTTACCGGGCTAGGGGTAATTATTGCTTCGTCTGAAGTGGTATTTAATGTCATAAAATGGACTGGTGCAGCTTATCTGATCTTCCTCGGTTGGAAGTCTCTGCGCTCTAGCCAACAAGATTATGACAAGTTATCGGATCAACAAGGCGGTGCTCAATCTGTCAAAGAAAGCGCTGCGCAGCATTACTTAAGTGGCTTTATTGTTGGCGGGAGTAACCCCAAAGCTATCTTGTTTTTTACTGCACTTTTCCCACAGTTTATTGATCCCTCAATTGCGCTATTACCACAGTTTACCGTGTTTGCTTTTACCTTCGCAGTGATGGAATTGTCTTGGTTATTGGTGTATGCCTACTTGGGGGCGAAGTCGTCAAATTGGTTGTTTGCGAAAGGTCGAGCCAAGGTCTTTAATCGTGTCACTGGAGGTGTCTTTATTGGGGCTGGCGCACTGCTTTCGACGACCAGTCGAGCATAACTTTCTGTTTTATCAGAGAGGTGAATGATTACAGAATATTCTTGATGCTGTCATAAAAGGTTAATATTAATGTGCTTGCTGCTTTTGGCGAAAAGCCGATATATTGTAGTTACACCATCACGTTCTCAAGGAGAGACATATGCAGCATCAAGAAATGATTCAACACAGTAACTTTGGCGTAATCAGTCGTACTTGGATTTTCTCTACCCTTTCTCTAGTGGGTATTCTTGCTCTAATGTAGTCAGCTTCATGGCTCTATAGTTTTAGTTTTTATTATGAAATCACTTGTTAAAAAGTCTTCAAAGTCAGAACTCTTTCTCTTATAAATGTGGCTTTTCTCATCAGGCTAGCCACTTAACTTTTTCTTAGTCATCTTCTTCTAGCAAGCATCCCCCAGTAATTTACTCCTAGTCACCACTTTCTTCTTGTGGAATGGTTTATCACCTTACCTCTATAAACAAGCGCCATCGCACTTCTGAAGTTGTTACGAAACTGTGATAATCTTAAGTTATCTTTTATCTACAGTGTATCTCTCATGTCTGTCTGGGATTCTATTTCATTTAACAATCGATTTACTGCATTACCTCGACTGTTCTATACCCCAATTCAACCTACACCGCTCAGCAATGTCCAATGGCTCGCATGGAATCATAAGCTTGCGGATGAACTCGGTTTTTTGTCATTTGATGATGCTTCCGAGGAATTGCTTGAAACGTTATCTGGCAATGTTGAACCTGAGCAGTTTTCGCCTGTAGCAATGAAATACGCAGGCCACCAGTTTGGTTCTTATAACCCGGATTTAGGTGATGGAAGAGGGCTGTTATTAGCTCAAATTGTCGCGAAAAGTGGCGAAACGTTCGATTTACACCTTAAAGGTGCCGGTAAAACGCCCTATTCACGTATGGGCGATGGACGCGCTGTTATTCGATCAACCGTTCGTGAGTACTTATGTAGCGAAGCGATGGCAGGGCTCAATATCCCAACCACTCGCGCGTTGGCTATGATGACCAGCGACACACCGGTATATCGAGAGAAGCAAGAGTGGGGCGCATTGTTGGTGCGTGCTGCCGAATCACACATCCGTTTCGGTCACTTTGAACATCTGTTTTATACCAATCAGTTGGCTGAGCATAAGTTGCTGGCCGATAAAGTCATTGAATGGCACTTCCCTGAGTGTCTCGATGAAGAGAAACCCTACGCTGCTATGTTTAATCAGATTGTTGACCGTACCGCGGAGATGATTGCGTTGTGGCAAGCGAATGGTTTTGCTCATGGCGTGATGAACACCGATAACATGTCGATCATCGGGCAAACTTTCGATTATGGCCCGTTCGCGTTTCTTGATGAATATGACCCAAGATTGATCTGTAATCACTCGGATTACCAAGGTCGTTATGCTTTTAACCAGCAGCCAAGAATAGGGCTTTGGAACCTGTCGGCACTGGCTCACTCACTTTCTCCGCTGGTGGATAAGGCCGACTTAGAGGCGGCTTTAGAGCAGTACGAACCGCAAATGAACGGTTACTTTAGTCAGATGATGCGTCGTAAGTTGGGGCTACTTTCGAAACAAGAAGGCGACAGTCGTTTGTTTGAATCTATGTTCGAGCTGATGTCGCAAAACAAAGTCGACTACCCAAGGTTCTTTAGAACGCTATCGAACCTAGACACCTTGTCGCCACAAGAAGTGATTGATCTGATAATTGATCGAGAGGCAGCAAAACTGTGGGTAGATAACTACTTACAACGCTGCGAATTGGAAGATAGCTCAGTGGTCGAGCGCTGCGAAAATATGAGACAGGTAAACCCGAAATACATCCTCAGAAACTACCTAGCTCAGCTAGCGATAGACAAAGCAGAGCGCGGTGATAGCAGCGATATTGACGCTTTGATGGTGGTACTGGCAGACCCTTATGCGGAACACCCGGATTATGAATACCTTGCGGCTCTACCTCCTGAGTGGGGTAAAGCCATGCAGATCAGCTGCTCTTCATAACCAACCAATAGCGGATTAAGCCCTAAAGATTCAGATAGAGGTCACTAAGTTGTGATCTTTATCTGTTTGTTCTTCTAACTTTACAAACATGTCAATAATCAAACAATCGGCCAGCCTATACACTATGTGAATAAGTTGTAAATTTAATAGGTTTGGGCGATGCCAACAAATACTCGAATTCTCGTGGTGGATGATGATCAAGAAATCCGCGAGCTGCTGGAAGAGTACCTCACAAAATCTGGTTTCGATGTTTCTTCTGTGGGAGATGGTGTTGAACTAGAAGCTCATCTGCAAAACCAAGGTTATCCAGATCTGATTCTGCTTGATGTGATGCTACCCGGTGACGATGGTTTTACCTTGTGTCAACGCGTCCGTAAGCAATCGAATGTGCCTATCATCATGCTGACTGCCGTATCGGATGAAACCGACCAAATTATCGGCTTAGAAATTGGTGCTGATGATTACATTGCCAAGCCGTTTAGCCCTCGTCAGTTAATGGCGCGTATCAAAGCGTTGTTGCGCCGCGTTCAAGTGGTGGATGACAAGACAAGTGATGCATTGCCAAAACAGATTGTTTTTGGTGATTGGACGCTTGATACGTTAGCGCATCGAATTTCCCACAATGAAAACTCGGAAGAGATGGATTTGTCGGGCAGTGATTTTTCTCTGTTGATGTTGTTCTTAACTCGCCCTAACGAAGTTCTCGACCGTGACACTATCTCATTCGCGACCAGAGGCCGTGAAGCGTTGCCTTTTGAGCGAGGCATTGATGTGCAGCTTAGTCGTCTGAGAAGCCGATTGGGCGACAGTGGCAAGTATCCTCACTACATCAAAACCATGCGCGGTAATGGCTATATCCTCGCTGTGCCTGTTCAGTATGAACACTGATAATCAAGTGATGTTAATGAGCACCTCGGCAATGAAGTATTTCCTATGAACGGGTTGAGTCGGTTAAAGCCAAACTCTTTGGTTGCCAGAACATTGTTACTGACCTTGTTAGCTGTGGTGATAGCTCAAGGTATCGCAACGTCTATTTGGTATAGCGAATCCAAACACAAAGAACTGGAGGGGATTCGTTCTGCCTCTTCAAGCATGGCCAATATGTTTGCCTCGACGGTGACTTTCTTCCAGTCTCTGCCCGTTAAATATCGCCATATCGTGTTGGATCAAATCCGCAATATGGGCGGTACGCGCTTCTTCGTTTCTTTCAATAAAGAGGCGTTGATTGTCGAACCGATCCCTGATACCCGTTTAAAAACCGCCTCGATTGAAGCGATAGAAAGTGTTTTGAGTAGCAAGCTCAATAAAGTCGAATCAGTGCGGGTTGATTTCTCTCGCCCTGAACATCTTCGTTTGCTTAAAAATGACATCTACTTGAGCGATCTCCCACGATCGTGGGCACATCATACTTTAACCTTAGAACCTCTTAACCCTCCTATTCTGGTTGTTCAGATAGAATTAGCCAGTCATGAATGGGTGTATATCGCCGCGTTGTTGCCTGCGCCTTACGTCAAACTCGACGATACGATTCTCGGCAGAGAACAGGTGATCTTCTTAGTTTCCTCGACCCTCATTCTTTTGGTTTTGACTTACTTGATGATTCGTCGGCAAGTACGCCCTCTTAAAAAATTAGCAAGAGCGGCCAATGAGATGAGTATGGATATTCAGCAGCCGCCACTTAACGAAGAGGGGGCTACTGAGCTGGTGACGGCGACCCGAGCGTTTAATCGAATGCAACAACGGATTCGTCGCTATGTTGCCGACCGTGAGCACCTTTTCTCTGCAATCTCACATGATTTAAAGACACCAATAACACGGCTTAGATTGCGTGCAGAGTTGTTGGAGAGTGAAGTAAAGAAAGACAAATTCAACAAAGATCTCGATGAGCTTGAGATGATGGTTAAAGGTGCTTTGCAAGCGGTAAGAGACACCGATCTACACGAGAATAATGCCATTATTGACCTCAACGAAATGGTACTTTCAGTGATTGAATCTCATAACCAGTATCAGACAAAGGTTGAGTTCGAGCCGGTCGTCATTGAGCCATTGGTCGCTAAACCACTGGCGATAAAGCGTGTACTCACCAACTTAATCGACAACGCGGTTAAGTATGGTTCCTCAGCAGTTGTTGAAATCAGCGGTGATGATCTTTGGGTGGTCGTGACCATTCAAGACCGTGGTCTCGGTATTCCAGAAGACAAGCTAGAGTTAGTTTTTGAACCTTACTTTAGGTTAGCAACTGATGATCAAGGACACGGTCTTGGCCTCGGGATCTGCCGAAATATCCTGCATGGACACGGCGGAGATCTCATTATTCGCAACTCCCCTCAAGGCGGCTTAGAAGCTAAAGTCTATATTCCACGCGGCCTAGAAGTTTAATGTAACAATTGTGTTACATTGAGCTTACCTTTTGTTTCAATCTTACAAATCAGAATAAGTAGACTCTGTATTGAACCGGACGTCGAGTCCGCTAAAACATGGAAGATAATAATGAAAATCAATAAAACCCTACTTACTCTATCTCTTCTTGCTGCCTCAACATTTTCTCAAGCTGGTGAAGTGGAAGTGCTTCACTGGTGGACTGCCGGTGGCGAAGCGAAATCCGCAGCTGTACTGAAAGAGATGATTGAAGAACAAGGCCATACTTGGAAAGATTTCGCTGTTGCTGGTGGCGGCGGTGAAAGTGCGATGACTGTTTTGAAAACTCGAGCAGTGTCGGGCAATCCTCCATCTGCGGCGCAGATTAAAGGTCATGATATTCAAGAGTGGGGTGGTTTAGGTTTTCTAACGTCTCTCGATGCAACGGCGAAACAAGAAAAATGGGATGAGCTACTGCCAGAAGTGGTCACTAAAGTGATGAAGTGGGATGGCGAATATGTCGCAGTTCCTGTCAACGTTCACCGTGTTAACTGGCTTTGGGCTAACCCTGTTGTTTTAGAAAAATCAGGCGTGACGGTTCCAACTACGTTAGATGAGTTCTTTGTTGCCGCAGACAAGATTAAAGCGGCTGGCTTCATTCCACTGGCTCACGGTGGTCAACCTTGGCAAGACGCTACGGTATTCGAAGCTGTAGCACTTGATGTACTAGGCAGTGAAGATTACAACAAAGCGTTCGTTGATCTGGATATGGACGTGTTATCTGGCGACAAAATGGTGGAAGTGTTCACCAAGTTCAAAAAGATGCGTGATTACATCGACAGCAACTCTCCGGGTCGTGATTGGAACGTAGCAACTTCGATGGTTATCAATGGCGAAGCGGCAATGCAGATCATGGGTGACTGGGCGAAAGGTGAATTTACTGCGGCAGGCAAAGTACCGGGTAAAGATTACATCTGTGCACCAGCACCGGGCACTGATGGCCAATTCACTTTCAACATCGATAGCTTTGCGTTCTTTGAGCTGAGTGACAAAGAGAACCAAAAAGCGCAGCAAGACCTAGCGAAAACCATTCTTACCAAAGATTTCCAAGAAGTCTTCAACCTTAACAAGGGTTCTATCCCTGTACGTCTAGATATGGACATGTCTAAGTTCGACCAATGTGCGTTGGATTCAATGGCAACCTTCAAAGCGAGTGCGAAATCTGGCGATCTTGTTCCGAGTATGGCTCACGGCCTAGCGACAACAAGCTACGCTCAAGGCGCGATTTACGACGTGGTAACCAACTTCTTCAACGAAAAAGATGCCGATCCAAAACAAGCGGCGGCTAAGTTAGCGAAAGCTGTGAAAGCGGCTATCTAATATAACTTGATAAGCGACACACAACGCACGTGAGTGACGGGTTGTGTTGCTTTACCAAACCCCCAGGGTGGGTAGGCTCGTAGGGAGCCTATCTACTCTTCACTCCCAATTCTGATATGCGTGATGCTGATGTGGTGCCGAAAGGTAAGCCATTGGCTCGATTGTGCAACAAGGATAAGTTATGGAGCATGTTTTGACTGAGTCGACTCCAAAACCCACAAGGAGCCAGCCTGCACCGAAACCGAGTTTTGCTGACAGGTTACAACATTGGTTACCTAAAATTGTACTGGCGCCGACCGCGTTAGTGACCGTGGTGTGTATCTACGGCTACATTTTTTGGACGGCAGCGCTGTCGTTCACCAACTCTCGATTTCTGCCGAGCTTTAATTTCGTTGGTTTAACCCAATATGAAAAGCTGATGGATAACGATCGTTGGATCACCTCAATCACTAACCTCGGTGTGTTTGGCTTTCTATTCATGGCGATAGCTATCTTGCTTGGTGTTGGTTTAGCGGTATTGCTTGACCAGAACATCCGTCAAGAAGGAGCGATTCGTACTATCTATCTCTACCCAATGGCGTTGTCATTCATCGTGACGGGTACCGCTTGGAAATGGATTCTTAATCCAGGTCTTGGTATTGAAAAGCTGATGCAAGATTGGGGATTCAGTGACTTCAAATTTGATTGGCTAGTCGACTCTGAAATGTCGGTGTATACCTTGGTTATCGCGGCACTTTGGCAGTCTTCAGGGTTTGTGATGGCGATGTTCTTAGCCGGTCTGCGTGGCATCGATTCTTCAATCATCAAAGCGGCTCAAATCGATGGGGCAAGCTTACCCACTATCTATCTCAAAATCATTTTACCTTGCTTGCGTCCTGTGGTTTTCAGTGCGGTGATCATCACGTCACACATTGCGATTAAGAGTTTCGACCTTGTGACGGCAATGACGGCAGGTGGCCCAGGTTATTCATCGGATCTTCCTGCGCTATTTATGTACGCACACTCCTTTACTCGCGGACAAATTGGCCTTGGTGCTGCCAGTGCCATGATGATGCTTGCTGGTATCTTAGCGATTCTCGTGCCTTATCTTTACTCTGAACTTAGGGAGAAAAAGTCATGATGAATAACATCAATTTTGCTCGAATCTTTATTTATTCAGCACTGCTTTTCTTCTGCTTGGTGTATCTAATGCCATTGTTTGTCATGGCGCTGACCTCATTCAAAACTCTGCCAGACATCAAGGCAGGTAACTTGATGAGCTTACCGAAAGAGTGGGTGTTTGATGCTTGGTATAAAGCGTGGGACACCGCCTGTACGGGCGTGAAATGTGAAGGCATCAAAGGCTACTTCTGGAACTCGTTCCAAATGGTGATTCCTGCGGTTGCGATTTCAACATTGCTCGGTGCATTCAATGGTTATGTAGTGACGAAATGGCAATTCCGAGGCTCGAATCTGTTCTTCAGCTTACTGTTGTTTGGTTGCTTCATTCCGTTCCAAGTGGTGCTACTACCAATGGCAACCATGCTCGGCAAGATGGGGCTAGCGAACACAACCATCGGCTTGGTGATTGTGCACGTTATCTACGGCATGGCGTTTACAACTCTGTTTTTCCGTAACTTCTACATCTCGATTCCGGATGAATTGATCAAAGCAGCAAAACTGGATGGTGCAGGCTTCTTTACGATTTTCTTCAAGATCTTATTACCGATCTCTACGCCTATCATCATGGTGACGGTGATCTGGCAGTTCACCGCAATCTGGAACGATTTCTTGTTCGGGGTGGTGTATTCCGGCTCAGAGACTCAGCCAATCACCGTAGCATTAAATAACTTAGTCAACACCAGCACGGGCGTTAAAGAATACAACGTTGATATGGCTGCCGCGATCATCGCCGCGCTGCCAACGCTGTTGGTGTATGTCTTCGCAGGAAAATATTTTGTTCGTGGCCTAACGGCAGGATCAGTAAAAGGATAATTACCCATGGCAACAT
Organism: Vibrio sp. 1F255; assembly: GCF_041439145.1. Taxonomy (NCBI): domain Bacteria; kingdom Pseudomonadati; phylum Pseudomonadota; class Gammaproteobacteria; order Vibrionales; family Vibrionaceae; genus Vibrio; species Vibrio sp. 1F255. The sequence goes on from NZ_JBGONQ010000004.1 coordinate 107,525, forward strand.
TAGATTTAAAACAGATCCGTAAAACCTATCGCAACGCGGACAACGAAACGTTAAAGGGCATCGACATCAGTATCGATTCGGGGGAGTTCTTGATACTTGTCGGCCCTTCGGGGTGTGGAAAATCCACCCTAATGAACACCATTGCTGGGCTAGAAAATATTAGCTCGGGTGAAATCGTGATTGATGGTGTTGACGTGGCCCAGGTTGAACCTAAAGACCGCGACATCGCGATGGTATTCCAGTCGTACGCACTTTACCCAAACATGACGGTACGCGGCAATATCGCCTTCGGCTTGAAGATCCGCAAGATGCCACAAGACGAAATCGACGCAGAAGTGAATCGCGTCGCTGAAATGCTACAAATCGAACAACTGCTTGATCGTAAACCATCGCAGCTATCTGGTGGTCAGCGTCAACGTGTCGCGATGGGACGTGCACTAGCGCGTCGTCCTAAGTTGTACCTGTTCGATGAACCGCTTTCTAACTTGGATGCCAAGCTGCGTGTTGAAATGCGTCATCAGATTAAACGCCTTCACCAAAAGCTTAACACCACCATTGTTTACGTCACCCATGACCAAATAGAGGCGATGACCTTGGCGGATCGTATTGCGGTGATGAAAGATGGTGAACTGCAGCAACTCGGTACGCCGCAAGAGATCTACACCAAGCCAAACAATATGTTTGTCGCGGGCTTTATGGGTTCACCATCTATGAACTTCATTAAGACCATGGTGGATTTGGATGATGAGCAGAATCCGATCATCAAAGTAACGGGTACAGCTGAGCAAGAGCACCACATTCGATTACCACAAAGCATGCGTGAGCAAGATGGCAAAGAAGTGGTGATTGGCCTGCGCCCTGAACATATTACCGAGCAGGAAAGTGAAGATGTGTCGGCAACGACCAAGCTAGACTTGCAGTTAGAAGTGCTAGAACCAACAGGGCCAGATACGATTGCGATGGTGAAAGTGAACGACCAAGAAGTGGCATGTCGCTTGTCGCCAGAATTTGAAGTGTCAGTTGGGCAAATGGCGCCGCTGCATTTTGACTTATCAAAGGCGGTATTCTTTGATGCTCAGACTGAAGCGAGAATTGATTTTTAGTTTTTGAGACAGTAGCTCAATGAGAGTCTAAGCTTAAGCAAAGGCAGTATCACTAATTACTAATAAGTAACGTGATGCTGTCTTTTTTGTTGTTTTAGCCTGTTTTATTTCCTCACGAAAACAGAGGGATAAACGAGATAAATGGATTAACTGCAATAATATCGCCAAATAGCCTCCGTTAGCTCTATAAAGCTGACCGAGAACAGCGTAGGATCGCGCTACTTTAGACCAAATACTAGGTTGCACATTAGTGCATAAACAGAAGAATACATGAAACTAACAGCAAAACCCTCAGCTAGTAACGCTTTACTTATTTCTATTACGACACCGGACTTCAAAGGTGACGAAGCAAAAGAGTCTCTTGCCGAACTTGCTCGCTTAGTAACAACCCTAGGGTTTAAAGTGGTCGGTACACAATCACAGCACCACAGTTCAACACAACGACAAAACGTGTTGGGCGCAGGTAAGCTTGCAGAAATTGCACACTTAACCGGTTACCAAGGTTCGATTGAAGAAGCCGAAGATGAAGATTTTATCGATGAGTCTTTTGATTTTCGTGCTGGTATCGATGAGTTAGATTTTGATGATCTTCCATCTGAAGACGTGGAGTTTGGTACTGCTGACGTAGTGGTATTCGACTGTGATTTGAGCCCATCTCAACTGCGTAATGTAGAAGCTCACTTGGGTGTCGAGGTGTTTGACCGTACTGGTATCATCATTGAGATCTTCAGCCGTCATGCTCGTACTCGTACCGCACGTCTGCAAGTTGAAATCGCTCGACTAAACTACCTAGTGCCTCGACTGCGTGAGACGGCCGACGGTGATAAAGAGCGTCAAATGGGTCAGGGTGCAGGTGAAACTTCACTAGAGCTAGACCGCCGTAAAGTACGTGACCAAATTGCTGCACTTAAGCGTGAGCTGGTTAGCGTACAAGACGAAATGAAGAACCGACGCACTCAGCGTTCGGAGCTTTTCACTGTTGCTCTAGTTGGTTACACCAACGCGGGTAAATCTTCGATGATGCGTGCAATGACCGCAACAGAAGTGAGTGGTGAAGACAAGCTATTCGCGACCTTAGATACCACGGTTCGTGCACTTCAGCCGATCACTCAGCCGCGTATCTTAGTGTCAGATACGGTGGGTTTCATCAAGAAACTGCCACACGATCTGGTTGCTTCATTCCACTCAACACTAGCAGAAGCGCATGATGCTTCATTGCTGCTTTATGTGGTTGATGCTTCTGATGTTTCATTCCGCGCACAGCTTGATGTGGTACACGAAGTATTAGCGCAAGTGGGCGTTGAAGGCAGCGAAAAACTATTGGTACTGAACAAGTGCGATAGATTGAGCGAAGAAGAACAGTTAGAGCTGATTGAAGAATTCCCAGATGCAATGCTGACCTCGACTCGTGACCCGCTCGATATCACCAAACTACACAAGTACATTGTGGGTGTGGCTGAACAAGGCATGATCGAAGAAGAGATCACGATTCCTTATTCTGGACAAGGCATTATCGGTGAGATTCGCTCAAACATGAGTGTGGTGAAGGAAGAATACGACTACGAATGCATCAAGCTTACTGTACGCTCAAGTGCAATTGATTTAGCGCGCTTGAAAAAGCGTATGCAGAAGTCTTAATTTTGTAGCGAGCCTGGCAAGAACAACCAAAAGAAAAGCGACCCGATAAGGTCGCTTTTTTGTTTCCTGTCGCTGAGTAATTAGTTACTCGTCAACCAGTCCATTTAGGTCATTTACGCCATTCTTTGAGTTGGCTTCCATCGTGCTAGTTCTGGATCAAGCTTGATGCCTTGCGAAGTCAGCAGGTTAACACGTGCTAAGTAAGCCGCACCGTGCATCAGGTGCTTAGCAAGGTCGACCGCATTACGCTGCTGGTAATCATCTAGGTAGCTGTCTTTTGCCCACGCGTTGAATGCGCCAAGTGCAGGGCCAGCCCATACTTGATAATCCATTTCACGACCTTGTTCGCCCGTGTTTGACCAGCGGCTAGAAAGCCCCAAGTACCAGCGGAAAATCAACGCCATTTTACGCTTCGGGTTGCCTTCAGCGCGTTCGATCTGTTTAGGGTCGCGCTCGTTAAAGTGAGCAACAGTACCTGCCCAGATGTCATCCAATGTTGAACGGAATACCTGCTTCTCTAGCTTTTGACGTTCTTCAACTGGAATCGCTTCAATGGAGTCGTAGCGTGTGTAGATCTCGTAAAGCTTGTTTGCACGCATTGGGAACAAGGTACCGCGCTTAACCACTTGCAGCTTCACGCCCATTTCGAACATGTCTGCTGCCGGAGCCATAGTCACGTCAGCCATTTCAGTTGTCGAAAGCAGCTTACGTGTGTGTTCGCTCGCGCCAGCTTCAACACAGGCTTGGTTAATAGAACCAGTAACAATGTATGCCGCGCCCATGTTAAACGTTGCTAGAGCTGCGTCAGGCGTGCCGACGCCACCACCACAACCAACACGCAGCGGTGTTTTGAATTGGTACTGAGCTTGGATCTGTTCTTTCAACGCAAGAATCGTTGGTAACAGGGTAACTAGAGGGCGGTTATCGGTGTGACCACCAGAATCCGCTTCTGCAGTAATGTCATCCGCCATTGGAACCAACTGTGCTAGCTCCATCTGTTCTGCTGTGATTCGACCTTCATCAACCAAAGCTTGCAGCATTTTCACAGGAGCAGGCTGCATGAACTTGCTTGCGACTTCAGTACGGCTCACTTTTGCGATGACTTTGTTGCCAATCTGGATTTCGCCTTTTGCATCACGGCTTAGACCAGCAGCACGATAGTGAACAATTTGCGGTGTTAAACCTAAGAAGGCTGAAGCCTCAACCGTTTTCACTTTGTGCTTCAAAAACAGCTCTACACTGCCGCGCTCTAGTGCAGGTTCACTTGGGCTGTGAATCAGGTTAAACGCGTAAGGGCCGTTTGGTAGCGCTGCTTGAATACGGTTGATCGCTTGCTCAACGCGAGACGGGATTAAGCCTGCCGCGCCAAATGAACAAAGAATGCCTGCCTGACCAAGCGCAATTACAAGCTCTTCAGATGAGATGCCGTTGGCCATTGCGCCTGCGTAGTACGCGTATTTTACGCCATGACAGCGACGAAACTCTTCGTCGCCCAAGCTTTGTGTACCGAGTGCAGGAGCAAATGCGCTAACAGGTTGGCTGTTCGCTGCACTTGCTGAATCACCCGATGTAATTTCAGCTTGTTGGCTGACGCCTAAGCCTTTTTCTGGGTGGCTCACTACGTAACAAGCAAGGCTTAAGTCTTTTAAGATGGTCGACATTGCCGCGCTATCAAAATGAGTTGTGTTCTCTTCAATCTGCCAAGGCCACGGAGATAGCTTTTCGTTATTGATAGTAGTTTGAGTTGTCATAATTATTTCTTTCCTAGTTCCGTGTCAGGCTTATGCTTCTTCGATACAAATGGCGATGTCTTTCACTTCGTAAATACGCAGACCATCTTTGCTCAGGTTTGCGTCACCAACGATGGTGCGTTTGCCGTCTTCGTCTTTAACCGCTGTGATATGTACATCGAGAGACATCTGTTTGTTCAGAGGGTTAATCTGACCACGGTATTTCCATTTCACTTCAGATTGGATTTGACCGAACTTTGGATTGCGGAAGTCAGCGCCAAGATCTTTGTTTAGCGCATAGGTTTGCATCAGCTCGATGATCGCTTCGACACCTAGAGAACCTGGCATTACAGGATCTTGATGGAAGTGGAATTGGAAGAACCAATCACTTGGGTCAATCGTACGCTCAGCGTATAGGTAACCAAGACCGTCTTTACCACCATCGCTAGTGATCTGCACGGTATCGATAAAGTTCAAACGACCGCCGGCCAATTTGTAGTGCTCTTGTACTTCACCAGTAGACGAGACAGGTGCATTGAAGTAACGCGTCGTTTTGTCTAGCAGGTTGATGTTTACATCCGGCGTGCGGTTGTTATCAACGTGCCAAGGATGAGTCACCTTACCGTTGTCCAAACCCAGTTGGTCTTTCAGTGCTGCGCCTTTGAAGTAACCAAATACCGCTGTACCTTCGTAGAATGGCACGCCGTCAGTGCTCAGTTCGAAGCTAAAGCTCTGTACGATGTTTGTACCCATCATTACGGTTGAAAGCAGGCGAGAATCGTTGGTGATCGTTTTGCCACGCAAGTCGACGTTACGCAGCATTTTGCCGCTGCCGTCTAGGTTACGGAAAAACAGTTCTTCACCTGGGAAGCCTAGTGTGGTGCCCATGTAGCCAGAGATGAAGCCGTTTGGCTGCAGTGAAATCTCCATCAACACCGAGTAAGGCATCAAGGTATGGTGGCTGTTTTCATCAAAGTACCATGCATTTTCTGGCACTTCGTATTCAGCGATACACGATGAAGGTTTCTTGAAGTCGCCACGCTTGCCGTCGATCTCAACGACACGAGTGGTTAACTGCAAGTCGCCACACGGAGTACGTGGTGGAATCATCCCACGGTAGATAGAGAAATCAGGGCCGAAACATTTTTCGATGTCGCCGGTTGCGAATTCGAACATGTGGTAAGGCGTGAACGGAACCGTATCGGGTGTGCGATTTGGGTAAGCTGGAGTCACCGGCGCTTCAACGTGTTGAAGAGGAACGACACCCTTGTTTGGCGCCGTTTCTAGGTCTTCAATTTGAGCCATAAGTGGCGCATTTGCTGAAGCTTGTTGATTCACTGCTGGTGTATGGCCCAAGCTTTTATGGTCCAAGCTTTCGATAACAGGAGTCGCGACAGCTGTTTCTAAAGAAGGTAGGTAACGAGTACATTCATCGTCTTCTTTGATCATCACACCCAAGTTTTGGAAATCAACAATCACTTTGCCATTCAGCAAAATATCGATGTTAGCTTTCGCGTATGGGCGAGGGCTTAGACCAATCTCGGTCACTTCCATGCGGTAAGTCAGTTCTGCCGATTGTGGTAGAACTTGACCACGACAGCGTACTTGTTGAGGGGCATTTTCAAGCGGTTGGAAACGACCATTTTGAACAAGCGTGTGCATGCCAAGGTGCATCATGAAGAATTGCAGCAGTTGACCACAACCTTCTGCCATCAAAGAGCCAGCCATTACTGAGTCATCTTTGAAGTGACAAGGGAAGTACCAGTGCTCAGGCTCTAGCTGTTTGTGACCTTCAATCAGACCAAGTCCCCATGTGCCGCCTTGCGGTTCAACACGGCTAACCTTTTCGATCATCATGAACTTCTCTGAGCTGAAGCACAAAGAAGGCTGGTGGCGATCAGATTGGTGAGTCGGGCCAAAACACTCTGCGATGTTGGCAGTCAGCAGGTGGCGCAGTTCTTGGTGGTTAAACTGGGTTTTAGGGCAGTGCAACATAGGGTCGAAGCGTTGCTTAGTTGCCAGCTTACGAGCCTTGATTTCATCTTCAGTGTGAATAACACCTTTGCCGTCTGCTAGCTCTTCGTCAGTGAAGAAGCCTGCACAACCGTTATCCATTTTCAGGATCATCTTGTCGCCAACGAAACATTCGTACGAGAAGAAGAACAGTAGCGTGTCGCCATTGCGAGCAAAGCTGTTGATTGAGATGTCGTAACGCAGCGTATCGCCACCACGAGGCAAGTCGCCAAGGAAGGTCAGCGTACAGTCAAGTAAGCGATAAACACGCTCGCCTTTGTTTTCAAAATCGATACCTAAGTAGCTGATCAGCATTAGGTCGCACTGACCTGATTCAACTGCAACAGCCCAAGGGATTTGACCATCAACAAGATACGGTGCATCAACTGGGATGTCGTACTCTGTGGTCATGGTGCTTGGCTTGTATTCGTTCACTGTCGCGTTGAGCTTGGTTACACGAGATACCAATAGGTAGTCTGTGGTTGGTAGGCGAACGCGGCGCGAGTAGCTATCGATGATCGCGTAGTCAGGGCCAAATACATTGGCGATGTCGCCTTCAGCGTATTCAACCAGGTCATCGTAATCCCAGATACATGGTTTACGGATAGGTTTTACTGGTGCTGGTGTCGCAAGTGCGTTTACTGGCGCTGACTGAACCTGAGCTGGTTGAGCTTGCACAGGCTGAGTTGATGTTTCGGCTGAGCTATCTAAACCAGACGTAATTGCGTTTAACTGTGCTTTTAATAGCGCATCAGCCATCTGCATGCCTTGGGCTCGAGTGTGCAGGAATGCTTTGTGTACCTGTTGAGCTGCTTGCTGATTTTGAGCAAAAGCTTGGTTGTGTGGTGTTACAGACGGCTGTGATGCTGCATCCGTATTAGCGTCGACATTTGATACGCCATTTTTAGCGGATAGGACATGAGTCATATTGCTGTGGTTACCTGTTAGCTGACTGTGGCGAGTTGGCGCCAGAGTAGGGGATACTGATGTAGGAGTTTCGATGACTGGCTCTACCGCGTTCTGCGCTAATGCCTTCTTCTCTAACTCTTTTTGCGCAAGGGCTGCTTTGATGTTTGCTGTCGTTGGAATCGACGCCACTTTTGCTGCTTGTTTGCCAGAAGCTTTCTGCTGAATCGTTGCCAAGTTAGTCACTGGGGTTTGGGCAATATGTTGATAGATATCGCGACCACCAAGAGTCACTTGCTTAACCAATTGACGTTTAGCATCGCTCGCCAGTTCATTGCTTAAACGAACGGAAAGTGACTGAGATTCAACACTCGACTGGCTTAGTAGCAGCTGTGAACATTGTCCTTCGCTGATGTTGGCAACAATCGCGCTCTTAGAGCTGATATTTGGATTCAGAGACTCAAGGTTCAGGTTGAGGAGACCGTGTAGCAGGCTTGCCATGCCAGAAGCTGCAGAGCAGTGACCAACACGTTGGCTCGCTTGAGTGGTCTTGGTAACTTCTAAGTTGAGAGATACAAGCTCGTGTGACAAAGACTCAGGTGCATGGTTAAGCTCAAGCAGAGAAACATCGTTTGAGCTCATACCGACTTGAGTCAGTAACTCATCAACAACGGCGTTGTTACGCTCGCTTGAGCCAAAGGCCAAGGCGTTAATGCTGCCGTAAGCTGTGTCTTGGTTGCTCGCTACTCGACCTTCTTCCACAAGAACAATTGCACCTGCGCCTTCGCCCACATTCCAACTGCCGTCTTGCGGTTGTCCGAATTTTGGATCAAGCGACACTGGGCTCACGCTGTTCTTGATAATCACATGTTCTGCACTGCCACTAAGGTCAACGGCTGCAATAACAACTGCGTCCATCGATTCTTGCGACATCAGGTTTTGTGCGACATCGATACAACGCGCAACTGACTGTTCAGCAGCTGAAATCGTAAAGGCAGGGCCATTAAAGTCCCACAATGACGAGATACGCGAAGCCATGATATTGCCGATGAAACTGGTGTATTGGTTCAGCTTGGCTGCGTCCATCACACTGTCCATCGCGATGGTTTCTAGCGATTGGTATTCGTCTTGTGTTAGCTCAATACCCATGTTGGCAAAGCTGTCAGCCAATTGGCTATGCAGGTTTACGCGTCCACGGAATTGGTGCATCTCAAGCTCAGTTTCCATCGCTACCAGTACTGCAACCTTTTGGCCTGCCACAAGCTTGGCATCTTTGATCGCTTCGTCTGCAACTTTCATCAGTAGCAACTGCTGAGAGATCAAACGGTCATCTTCATTCGGCGGTACTTTGAAGCGTAGGAAATCGAGGTCGAATTGATCGATGTAAGCCCCGTTTGGAATGCCGTGTAAACCAAACTGATTCAGCAGTTCTGGATGTTGGTCTAAACCTTTCCAGCGCTTCTTAGGCAAAGCAATGAAAGCATCGTTGTTGGTTTCAATCGCAGTGCTCAGCGCGTTGATGCTTTGCAGAGAACCGAAGTGAGACGCTAGGCCAGTAATGCTTAAATTAGACGGCTGTAGGCTTGGAGATGCCGACTCTAGAGTCTGGTTTACATGACTCTTATCTGAGTACGCTTCAAGCAGTAAGTGTGCGTTACAACCACCGAAACCAAATACAGAAACACCCGAACAGCGCTCTGAGTTGCCCGCTTTACTTGGCCAAGGTTGAACTTGCGTTGGTAGCGTCTGTGAGCCAAATAAACCTTCTGGCGACGATAGCGGCTTGTCCAAATTAATACTTGGCGGAAGAACACCTTCTTTCATCGCAAAAATCATCTTCATGATCCCCGGCATACCCGCCGCAGTCAGTAAGTGACCGAGGTTGGACTTCGCAGAGCCAATCAATGGCGGGTTAGAACCATTCAGTTTGTCAGCAAAGAAACGTTCCATTGAGGTTAGCTCAACCTTGTCACCTAACGGTGTGCCGGTTGCGTGACACTCAATTACTTCGATGCTGTCTGGTGTTAGGTTAGAAGCTTCGTAAGCGCGTTCAAAGGCTTGGACTTGTCCTTTGCTATTTGGGCTTAATACGAACTGACCACGGCCATCGTTCGACAAGCCGATTCCACTGACGACTGCGTAGATGTTGTCGCCATCACGCTCTGCATCAGCCAAACGTTTTAGGACTAAAACACCGGCACCTTCGCCAGCAAATAGACCTTTACTGTTGCTATCAAACGGAACCGACACACTGTGGTCAGGGTAAGCGTGGAAGATGGAAAAACCCATGTTGATAAAGAATGGGTCAGCACCGGATACTGCGCCCGCCAACATCATGTCGGCTTTGCCCGTGTTCAAGTAATCACACGCTAACTTCAATGAATACACGGAACTTGCACATGCGGCATCTAGGCTAAGTTGGACGTTGCCTAAACCCAATGCATCAGCCACTAACTTAGAGGCGTTGTGTGCTGCCGCACCGTTGATCGGGTTGAGGTCTTGCACGGTTTCATTGGTTGGCAGCAGTGAAAACTGGTCATTAGCCAATTTAGCTTGTAGTGCTTTCTCGACCACCGAGTGATATATCGGCAGAAACAAGTCGTTTGAGCGTGTGGTTGGGAACGAAAGGGCACCCATGATCACGCCTGTGCGCTCTAAAACATCGGCATTCAGATCAATGCCAGCGTCGACTAAAGCCTTACGACTGGTGTCCAAAGCCCATAGGAAACTTTGGTCAACACCGTTGAATGACTCAGCTGTTAAGCGGTAGCCATTGCTGTCGAAATTGAAGTTTTCGATGTAGCCGCCTTTATCACAGTAAAAGCGGTCTGATTCGCCTTGCACGCCCTGATAGCTTTCCGGTTTAGCACCTAACTTTTCAGCGCTTAATGTGGTGCGAGAATCTTTTTTATCTAGCAAGTTTTGCCAAAAGTCTTTTGGCGTATCCGCTTCTGGATACTGGTTAGCAATACCAACAATCGCGATCTTATTGCACTTCACTTGCTGCTTATTCTTAGTTTGAGCCTGATACTGGTTCGATTGAGAACTCATACTAGCTCTCCTTGATGATTCACTGCGCTGCCTTGAGGCACACCACGTAATTGCTTAGCGGCGGTGATCTGTTGTTCTAGCCCTTGAATAAGTGGCTCGACAGACAGTGGAATTTGATGAGTAATGAGCTGGCCAATACACTTGATGAGCGTGACAATATCGTCACCACCCTTGGCATTGGAAGCGATTGTGCAGTACTGGTCGGCTACGTTGTCGCTACGATTGATCTTGTCGATCAATGTGCTGGTTTGACGATCGGCACCTACTTCGACAAACAGACGAGCACCTTGCTGACGCACACTCTGGATCAACGCGGTGAAATCCAGCGTCGAACAGAAAGTATCGGCAATTGAAAGGGCGATGCTGTCGCTGTCGATATTGATTGGTGCGCCCGTCGTTAGACCTGCTGCGCTGATAAAGCGGATATGCTTTGGCAATTCGTCGAACAGTGGTTGCGTGTAAAACTTACGCACTTGGCTATGTTGGCTCAATGCTGGTGTGGTGTGCATTGCGGTAACACGATTCGCGGCAATGCCACGTTTACCCAGTTTTTTGAGCAATGCACGACATGTGCTTTCACAACCTGCCAGTACGCAAGTGTCACCTTGGATGATAGCGAGATAAGCGCGTGGAAACTCTGGTAACAGAGCCTCAATCGCTTGCGCATCACTGCGAACCACAAAGCTGTTCCATTGGATGCTTTCGTCGCCGTTCAGCTGCCAATCTTGACGCACTGCAGTGAGTTCGCCAGAAATTGCCGTGGTGAAAATAGGGCTAGTTTGAGTCATCTCAATCAGCGCATGTGGGTTTTTCCAAACATTTAAGCTCGCCCACATGGAAGCCTCACCCTTGGAGTAACCCAAAGCGAAATCTGGCTGCACTTTGAATTCATCACATAGCAGTTGTGTTAACAGGTAACTACTGCCTACACCGGCAATTGCCAATTCACTAAGCGACATTTCTTGCGAATCTTCAGCGTAGGTTTTCTCTGCCTGCAGCATCTCTTTCAAGTTACCCTCACGTTCTAAACGAGCAAATAACTGTGGGAAATGGTGGTGAAAATCGCGCAACATACCGGGATAAACCGTGCCAACACCAGGGTAAACAAATGCAACGCCACCTTTGCTTTGAGGCTTTGGTGAGAAACAACTGCCTGCTGGAGTCTTGTATTGGCTATTGTCAGCCATTATTTTTGGCAACGCATTTTCTAGCGCTGTGATCTCTTGCAGTGCAGCATCGATTGAAGCCGCCTGAATCACGATATTCGCACCACAGTCAGCATTGTGTTGAGCGCTTTGGAAATGACTTAGGTTTGAATACATCAAGCTGGCGATAGCAAGTTCTCTGTCTGCCGAATCACTAACGCATTTAAGCTCAGCTCTTAGTGAGGCCAACTGAGAAACCAATTCAGTTTGCTCGCAGCCAGAAACCACAAACATCAAACTCTCGCTGGATAGCAATGGCTTTGGCTCGTGCAAACCGGTCGCTTGAGTCAATATCAGGCTGGTGGCTTTTGGGCTATCGTCACTGAAAGTTAACGCAGCAACACGTGCTTTGTTTGGCTCAGTGAACCAGTAATGGTTAGGTAATGAATGGCTCGGTAATGAACGGCTCGATATCGCATTAACTATATTCAACAATTCATCAAACTGCTGCGAAGCCGATAAGTCAGAGTGTTGCTGTTGATGACTTAAATCTGAAGCGGGGCGGCGTGCAATATCCAGAGCTAGCTGAATGCTATTTCCGGTAGCTGTATCTACAAAGCTCGCCAAATTCGCGTGTGGGTGAATCTTATTCTGAGCAGCATTCAGCGCACTTAACATCAACAATGATGGTGAGTGATGATCCAAACAGAGCTTAACGACATTACCTTGATTGACTGTCTCGATGGCGTGAGCAAGTGCTTGATTAAAATTGCCATCAACCACAACAGTTATCATCTCTGGGAACGAGGGAAATAAGTCGGCAGAAAGCTCAGCCGCGTTTGCTGGCTGAGCTAAAAGAGCGATGCGCAATGGCATCGCTTTATTAGTAGGAACAGTCACTATGACAATTGCTCCTTTTCTGGGTTCTTAGTCGCTTCTTTCTTCGGCACTGCTGAGCTAGATTTTGGCAAAAATGCGTCATTTAAGCTCTTGCTGATGGTGACTTTGGCACCTTTCATTACTGCGCTTAAACGACCATCTTGGTGGTAAAGCGAGATATCAGCTTGCAGTGAACGAGTCGTGCTTTTTATCACGCTCAGTTCTAGCCAACCTTGGTCACCATTGTGCATCGGTGCGTAACACACAAACTCACCGATTGCAGACGGTAGGCTTGCCGCGCCGTATTTCAATCGAGCCCATACCAACATGGCTTGCAACAGATAATCTTCAGCAAATGGTTGGCTATCGCCAAAGCCTTGCTTAGGAATAAATGATCCGCAGTCGCTGTTTTCAATCTGAGGCAACTGGCACTGAGCCAATAAGCCTAAGTCGTCAAAGCGCTCAACTGAGGTAATACCTTGCAATCTTGGTCCATGAAACAGAGTGCCGTCACTGTATAGAGCTTGTGCCGTTGTTACAGGTGCTGAAGTGCTGGCTTCAAAGCGTTTTGTCGACGCTTGTTGAACATCTTCAGACATTTGCACAGAGGCAACTTGCAACTGAGCTTGATACTGTGGTCGTCCTTGGCAGCTGATTACTGCTTTTAGCTGATCTTTTGATTTAGCATCAGAGGAAAGAACCAGTTTCAGCTCTTTCACTTCATCAGTATCAAAAATCACACCTTTCAGCAGTTTGTAGTTGTGAACGCTAACGTTCACCCCTAACAGTTGCTCTGCGACTTCACGCATCCATTGGATGGCACACACTGTCGGTAACACTGGGTTACCGGCAATGCAGTGATCTTGAATGAAAGGCAATGCCTTTGGATCAAGATGACGTGTCACAGTAATGCTTGTATTCAGCGGACTCTCTGCAAGGTGCACAGACTCCGCATTAAGCTTTTTTACAGCAGCTTCCTTGTTGTCAGAACCTTGCATGCTCGTACCAACCAGCAGTTGAATGCCAGTTTCGTTCAGTAGTTGAGAACTAAATAGCTCTGCACCCGCCTGAAGAGGAATTACGTACACACCGCGCTCTGTAAACATACGTTTCAGTGCTGCGTTGACCATGCCACCGTCCCACGGTCCCCAGTTGAAGCTCATCACTTTCGCTTGAGGGTTACGAGCAGACAGCTGTAGAGCCGCTTTGTTCAGGATCTCGTTGGACATTGAGTAATCGCTTTGGCCTGTGTTTCCGTAGAAACCCGCCGCCGAAGAGAACATCGCAATCAGTTTTAGCTTGCTGCTATCAAGACCACCAAGAACCGCTTCTAGTCCGCCCACTTTGGTGCCGTAAACCATGTTCAGTTCATCAAGCGTTTTGTCTTGAATATGCTTGTCAGCCAGTACACCTGCACCGTGGATAAGACCTGTGATGCCTTCGAAGTTTGCCAGTGTTTTTGCTACTGACTCATGGTTCGATACATCTAGGCTTAGGTATTCAGCGCTCGCGCCGATCTCATTGAAAGCGGCAAGTGCTGCGTTGATTTCAAGGCTGCTCAATGCAGGTTTTAGCAAGGCATCTACTTTCTTCGGCGTTGGTTTGTCACCTGTTGCTTGTAGGTGAGCGATAGCCGCTGGTTTTAGCTCTTTCTCTTGCTTACCTTGTGCCCACTGAGGTAGCTCAACTGAAGTAATATGCTTACTACGACCTGCAAGAACGAAATGAGATTTACATTGCTTAGCAAGCGTCAGTGCACATTCAAACGTCACGCCTTTAGCGCCACCAGTTACGAGAACTTTGTCGCTCTTGGTGAGTTGAGCGCCTGTGTTTTTAGTTTGTGCAGCGCCTGGTGTTGTCGCAATCAGTGTTGCACGACCAGATTCACCGTTTTCCGTATGGCTAAGGCCGATTTCAACCGTGTTGGTATCGATATCGAACAGTTCACCTGTGATAGCTTCAGCTAGGTGACGAGCATCAATAGAAGCGTCAGCATCCAATGCACGGCAGAATACGTTTGACCATTCATGGCTCAGTGTCTTAGTTAGACCAGATAGAGCCGCTTGGTTAAGTTCTGCATTCGCTAATTGCTTAGTATCTAGGTAACCAAAGCCACCATCGATACGGCTTAGTGTGAAGAACACGCTACGACCAGAAACGGCATTCAGTTGGCCATTTAGGTGCTTGGCGAATAAGAACGCTGTCGTCAGTGAAGCTCTTGAGTCTGCATTCAAGTTAACCGCTTGCTCGTTGCTTTGTTTAGCATCAACGATAGCTTGTAGGTGAATGAAGCCAGCAATCACTTTGTTCGACGTTTTAAGGTCTGCTTCGATGTCGTTAATAACTGCAGTCACACCAGCATCATCGACGCTGTTGAGTGTGTAGCTTGCGATTTCACTGTTTAAAGGTGACGCGGCAGAAAGAGCACTACGCACTACAGCAACTTGAATGCCGTTAGCGGTAAACTTTTCTGCTAGAACACCGGCGTTGTGACCATCATCTGTGATCACGACACAAGCGTCTTTTGAGAAACAATCGACGAGTTTATCTGCCGCTGGTAGCTTTTTTAGCGCTACCTCATTGTGTGGAGGAAGTTCCGCTGTCGCTGTTTCTGCGATAGGCGTTACTGATTCAGCTTTAGCAGTCGCTACAAGTGCAGCAACGGATAGCTTGCTTTGCATGTAGGTAACGATTTCACCAAGAGTACGACACTCAGCTAAGTCTTCAGGGTTTAGCTCTGGCAGCGTTGGTAGCTGGTCTTGAACCGTACCCAAGATCTCAACGCGTTTAATCGAATCGATACCAAGGTCAGCTTCCATGTCCATCGCTAGGTCGAGCATTTCTGCTGGGTAGCCTGTTTTGTCGGCAACCACTTCCATCATAGTTGATTGAACGTGAGCAGGGTTTAGGTCGTTGCTCGTGCTTTCTACAGCGGCTTCTGGAGCAGGAGCTACTGTCGCTGCTTCCGAATTCGGAGCTAGCTTGCTGTTCATGTAGTCTACAATTTCACCCAGAGTACGACACTCAGCTAGGTCTTCAGGGTTTAGCTCTGGCAAGGTTGGTAGTTGGTCTTGAACTGTACCAAGGATCTCAACACGTTTGATTGAGTCGATGCCAAGGTCTGCTTCCATGTCCATTGCTAGGTCTAGCATTTCTGTTGGGTAGCCCGTTTTATCAGCCACTACGCTCAACATTGTGCTTTGAACTTGCTCTGCGTTTAAACCGTTTGATACTGCTTGCGCTGGTGCAGATATTTGAGCCGCTACTGGAGCAGAAGCCGGAAGCTTGCTGTTCATGTAGTCGACTATCTCACCAAGAGTACGACACTCAGCGAGATCTTCAGGGTTTAGCTCTGGAAGAGTCGGTAGTTCGTCTTGAACCGTACCTAGGATTTCAACACGTTTGATTGAATCGATACCAAGGTCAGCTTCCATGTCCATTGCTAGGTCTAGCATTTCAGTCGGGTAGCCCGTCTTCTCTGCTACCACTTCTAACATGGTTTTTTGAACGACAGCCGCATCTAGACCATTGCTAGCTGTTGCCGGAGCAACTACTGCTGCTTGTGAAGACACGGGAGCAGAAGCTGGAAGCTTGCTGTTCATGTAAGCAACAATTTCGCCAAGAGTACGACACTCAGCTAAGTCTTCAGGGTTTAGCTCCGGAAGAGTAGGCAGTTCATCTTGAACCGTACCAAGAATCTCAACACGCTTAATTGAGTCGATACCAAGGTCTGCTTCCATATCCATTTCTAGATCAAGCATTTCCGTTGGGTAACCTGTCTTCTCAGCAACCACTTCTAACATGGTTTGTTGAACGACTTTTGCATCAAGACCGTTAGCAGCTTGAACAGGAGCAGTTGCGCTTGGCTTTGCTGCCACAGGCGCTGATGCTGATGTTGGCATCTTGCTGTTCATGCTTTTACTGTTCATGTACTCGACGATTTCGCCAAGAGTACGACACTCAGCTAAATCTTCAGGGTTCAGCTCAGGTAGGTTTGGCATTTCGTCTTGAACGGTACCAAGGATCTCTACGCGTTTGATTGAGTCGATACCAAGGTCTGCTTCCATGTCCATTTCTAGATCAAGCATTTCCGTTGGGTAACCCGTTTTCTCAGCGACTACTTCTAGCATCACTTTTTCAGCATCGGCTGATTGTACTGCTACAGGTGCAGCCACAGGAGCCGGTTGTGCTTTAACTGGCACAGGCTGAGCTGCAACCTGTGCTGCCGCTTGAGCCGCTACTTGTGGTGCAGGAGCTGCTTTCTGTACTGGAGCTTTCTGAACTGTTGTATTTTGAACCGGCGCAGCTTGTACAGGAGCTGTTTGCACTTGAGCTACAGGCTGTTGAACGATAGCTGCTGGAGTAGTTTGAGTAGCTGGAGCTTGAATCACTGGCTGAGCATTTACTGGCGCAACGAAGGTTGGTTGTACCGTTTGTACTGAACCTTGTGTCAGCATATTAAGTGCTGAGTTGTTGCTGTGCGCTTGCATTTCTAGGTAATGAGCGTGAGCTTTTAGCGTTTCAGCTTGGTGCTGGTGGAACATCTCCATAGAACGCTGTAGGTTCTCAGGAATTGCTACGCCTGCTGTTGCCATTTTCGCTTGCTCAGACATTAGGGTGTTGAACGTGTCACCGTATTGCTGAGGAATTGCAAGGAACTGCTGATGTACTTCTGCTGCTTGTTGTTGAGCATTGAAGAATGATTGCAGTGAAGACTCATCAACCGTTACTGAAGCTGTTGGTTGAATAGTCGCCGATGCAGGTTGTGCCACTTGAGGTTGCTGAGCTGCTTGTGCACTTGGCGCTGCTGCAACTGACTGTTGTACATTTGAAGCTTGAGGAGCAGCCACAGGTACTTCAACGATTTCTGTTTTAATCACTTCTTTTTCCACGATTTTCTCGACTTCAACTTTCACTTCAACAATCTCAGTCTTTTCGGTGACGTTGCCCGAAGCCAATGATTGATCCATTTTCTTACGAGTAGCAGGGCTGATGTAGTTGGTTGCATTCAGCTTGATGTTCATTGGTGATGCCTTTGCAGGTTCAGCAATGTCAGCTTGGTAAGGGTCAATGTTGTCTAATGAAACACCTGTCACGCACAGTTGAACCGCAGCTAAACGAAGCTGTTGGTCACTGTCTCCTTTAGGGCTTGGGTTGATGCTGATTGCGTAAAGTTCTTCGTTTTTATCAGCCAGTGTTTTCTCAACCAGCTTTTGAAGAATGTTTTTCGGACCGAACTCAACGAATACGCGCGCGCCTGCTTCATACATCGCTTCAATTTGCTCGCTGAAACGAACCGATTGCAGCATGTGTTGTTTGAATGCTTTCTTAATCGCTTTAGCGTCTTTGCTGTGCAGTTTGCCCGTTGCGTTTGAGTAAAGCGGCAGCGTTGGAGCGCTAAATGAAGCTTTATCAATTGCAGCTGCAAATGGCTTTTGAGCATGAGCAACAAGCGGGGTGTGGAAAGCACCAGATACTGGCAGAGCAATTGCTTTGAAGCCTTGCTCAGTTAGCGCTTGGGCTGCCTGCTGAACGGTTGCTGTTGGACCAGCAATAACCAATTGAGTCGGAGCGTTGTAGTTGGCAATGCTCACGCCTTCGAATTGGCTGATGCAGCTTTCAACGGCTGGAAGTTTGTCTGCGTCTAAGATGACCGCAAACATAGTACCGCTGTCGCCTTGTTCAGGTGTCGCCGCCATCGCATCGCCACGAGCGAAAGCTAGTTGGTAGTAATCGTCTTGCGAGATAACACCCGAAGCACATAGTGCGCTTAGTTCACCAAAGCTGTGGCCTGCAACCATGTCTGCTTTGAAGCCAGCTTGAGTCATGATGTCGAACTGACCCATAGACACAGTACCAATTGCACTTTGCGCATTGGCCGTGTTGGTTAACACCGCTTCTTGAGCTTTGGTTGCTTCTGGTGTGAAGGTTGGAATAGGGAATAGAATTTGGGACAGAGCCGTCTTCTTGTGCTGACCAAATACTTGGTCCGCTTGAGCAAGCTGTTGGCGCATCTCTGGGTAATGACAAGCAAGCTCGCGACCCATGTTGAGATATTGCGAACCTTGACCTGCAAATAGCGCTGCTACTTTACTAGTGCCGTTTTCAGCAATCAGTGCTGACTCACGGTAGCTAGTACCGTTTGGCATCTGCCAATGTGCTTTGGTTTGGCTCTCAAGCATAGGAATCGCTTGAGTCAGTTGCGCTTGAAGGTCTGCTTGGTCAGTTACAACTAAACCAAGACGAGCATGCTTAGCGTCAACTTCGCGTAGAGCGTGTTGCTCAGCAAGCGCTTCCAGTTTGAACGCTGCATCTGCAGTTTGAGTTGAAACCTGTTTAAGTTCATTGATCAGTGCTTGACGAGATTCTGCGCTGAATAACAGAGTTTGCGGCACTTGGCGTTGACGGTATTTGTCACCGCGAGTGTGCTCTGGTGTGTACTCTTCCAATACCACGTGGAAGTTAGTGCCACCAAAACCGAATGAGCTGATACCTGCACGGCGTGGTGTGCCGTCGACACGTTTCATCCAAGGGCGCGTTTGTGTGTTTAGGTAGAACGGCGAGTTTTCGATATCCAGTTTAGGATTCGGAGCCGATACGTTAATCGTTGGCGGCAGTACTTTGTGGTGCAGTGCTAAGGCAGCTTTGATTAAACCTGCAGTACCCGCGGTTGATTTAGTGTGACCAATTTGAGATTTCACAGAGCCTAACGCAATGTGTTGCTTCTCTTCATTGTTCTCACTGAATACCGAGTTTAAGCCACCAAATTCAGCAACATCGCCTGCTGCAGTACCTGTGCCGTGCGCTTCTAGTAGGCCAAGCGTGTGCGGTGCGAAACCTGCATCATCATAAGCACGTTTGAGTGCTTTTGCTTGTCCTTCAGGGCGAGGCGCGTAAATACTCTTGAACTTACCATCCGAAGAAGAACCGACACCTTTAATCACTGAGTAGATTCTGTCGCCGTCACGTTCAGCATCTTCAAGGCGCTTAAGAGCAACCATGCCGATGCCTTCACCAATCATCATGCCTTTTGAATCGATGTCGAAAGGTTGAATGGTTTCGTTTGTAGTGAATGCTGGGGTTTTAGAGAAGCTCATGTACATGGTTGGTGAGTTATCAGTACACACACCACCAGTGATCATCATTTCACTGCGACCTTCAACCAGCTCGCTCAGTGCCATGCGCATTGCGGCTAGAGAACCTGCACACGCAGCATCTACTACACAGTTGATGCCACCAAGGTCAAAGCGGTTAGCAATACGACCTGAAATTACGTTACCTAATGAACCAGGGAATGAGTTCTCTTCCCAGTGGATGTATTGGTCTTGGAATTTTTTGATCAGCATTTCGCTGTCTTCGTCGTTGATGCCACTGCTCTTGAAGACTTTTTTCAAAACAGGGTATTGAAGACGAGCATTCAAGCTTTGAGCGATCTTCTGACCACCGCCTACACCGAGTGTAATACCGATCTTATCGCGATCGTAACCTTCAGGAAGTTTCGCATCTTCAAGTACTTCTTTTGCCACGATCAGAGAAAGCAGCTGTGACGTATCAGTCAGTTCTAGGATATTTGGCGGAAGGCCGAATTCCATAGGGTTGAAGTCAACTTCTGGGATGAAGCCACCGCGCTTACAGTAAGATTTGTCTGGCGTAGTACGATCTGAATCGTAGTAATCTTCTGGGCGCCAGTGTGTATCAGGCACTTCGGTAATTGCATCGATCTTTTCGCTGATCAAATCCCAGAATTTGTTTAGGTAGCGAGAGTTCGCAAACATGCTTGCCATACCAACGATAGCAATAGGCATGTCTTTAAGACGTTTATTAAGTCGAGTGTCGTCGACTGATTCCGGTGTATTTTTTTCGGGTTGGCTCATTATGAGTCTCCACTTGAAATCACTGAGGGCGATGTCGTGTTTTGAGGCTGCGCTTTTAATTGAATCGAAAATAAATCTGAAACAGATTTGGGCAAACGCAGCTGAAGAGTAAGGCTGCCGAAAGTTGGCCACCTGACTGAAATAGGGGGTGCGAAGTTCATTGACTTGCAGACGTTGAGAACGTGTTTCATGCGTGAAGGGGGTATTCGAATGTGAGGTTAATGTCCATTTAAATCCTGTCCAAAGTACTGCTTTATGCAAAGCAGGTATCCGCAATAAAAACGTGTGAATTTGTTTAATGGTTGAGCAGGCTACCCGAGGTGAGTGGCCGATACAATGCTCCCAGAGGCCACTATGATCTGTTCAGACCAGATGATTTTACTGAACTTTTGTTTTTTGTATTTTTAATGCAATTAACTTATTGATAATTAATGGATATGAGTAGTTTTTTAGTGTTTATACTCTATTTTTTGACTTGGTGAGATCTATGTCAGATTTTTGTAAGTAACATTTAATAGATGACTGTTCCGTAAGGCTAAGTGTGATCTGTGTTTTAATTTGTTATTATTTGAAAAATTAGTTTTAAGTCCGCATATGAAGGGTGTTTCCTGCCCAAATTCTCTATGTTTCTCTCAAAACATAGGTGAGTTAAATTTGTTCGTTTTGATGTTTTATTGATGGCTTTATGAATAGTGATTTTTAAGAAGTGAGTACTCAAAAGATGGAAACACCAGTCGTTGATTTGTGGCTTTGTTCTCTAAGCAATTTGGATGAAGGTACTGATCATGTGTCGTGCCTTAAACAGAAACTGACCGACGATGAAGTCGCTAAGGTTGAGCGTTATCGAATGCCTTCATCTCAGATCCAAGCGTTCTATGTTCGTAACTACTTACGAGAGGTTCTGTCGATCTACTCTGATTTGACGGCTGAAGAGTGGCGATTTGAGTATGGTGAAAAAGGCAAACCAAGCTTGATTGCAGAGCAGCAACACAAAACCGGACTGAATTTCAATATTAGCCACAGTCAAGATCATTTACTGATTGCTGTCTGCCGAACGAAAGGGCAACCACTGCAGCTTGGGGTGGATATAGAACATGCAAGAAGCTCGACCAACATCGCGGCGATCATGAAGCATTACTTTTCGGAATTTGAGATTAACGATTTACTCGAGCTGGATGAGGTATCTCAAAGAGAACGTTTTTTTGATTTGTGGGCACTGAAAGAGTCGTACATCAAAGCGACAGGTAAGGGGTTGGCCACATCATTGAAAAGTTTTTCGTTCGATTTTTCCAATCTAACTCAACAAACGCTGCCAGTTCATTCGTCGGGTTTACGACCAGAGTTACATGGAGGAATCATTGTCCATAACGGTGTAGGGTTGGATGCTGCTGAAAATGACAATACTTCAACAGATTGGCAATGCAGTTTAGGAAGGCTGGATAACCAGTTTCGATTTGCCGTGACGCTTGGTGGTGCAACGCTTCCTATGCAATTAGAGATTAAGTGCTTCCCCAAATCGAAGCTACTTGGCTGAGTTTACGTTCGTTACACTAGAACCTTTAGCTTCTAATCTTGAACACGGCTCGCTCTCAGCCATTCGTAATATTGGCTAACTCGTTTCGCCAAGCATCGCTTTTAATACTTCTGCGGGTACAGGCTGAAGTTGTTTGTCTTTATCTAGGCAAACCATCTCGATATCACCAATCACGGCAGGTTTGGTTGCATCTTTACGCCATACCTCTTGTCGCCATAAGGTTTTGTATTTGCCATCGAGCTCAAAAGAGGTTCGGATATCGCAGATCTCTGCGAACTCAACGCCGTCTTGAAAGGTCATATTGGCTTTATACACCGCAAACCCCAGTCCATGTTCATTCCACAACTCTGCCAGTTTATCGCTGCCCAACACATGCTCGCGCGCACGCTCAAAGTATTTAAGAAAGTTAGGGTGATAAACCACACCTGAGTGATCGGTATCTTCGTAGTAAATCTGTACTGGGTGATGGTAGATCTGACTCATGGGTAGCAACTCTTGGTAAGTAGTGGATCAGTAAATCTGACTAAGTTGTGCAGCACTCTACAGGATAGGTTGAAATTACTTCAAGGCATCATCGTGAAAGGGGCTTTTGGTCAGACCTCATTTATCACTGATGCTTTGGTCAACTCCCACCCATTTACAAATATTCTATGTGTCATTTTCCACCCATTAATTTTTGTAGCGAGTTAGCGACAACTGCAGGCAGATCTGATGAAGCCTTGCGGTTAAAGGCTTGTTAATGAATTGTGTCAATATGGCGCGCTAATTGCCTTAGTGAAAGCACGCAGTTCCCATTGAAGGGCTGCTTTGTTTACTAAGGAGAATAATAATGTTTAAGCCTCTTACCCTGCTGTCTGTATCTGCTCTGGCGCTTACAAGTTTTAATGCTGCTGCAAACTGTGACCCTGGTGAAATCGTGATTAAATTCAGTCATGTAACCAATACCGATAAGCACCCGAAAGGCATCGCCGCTTCTTTACTGGAAGAGCGAGTAAACACAGAAATGAATGGAAAAGCTTGTATGCAAGTTTTCCCTAACTCAACACTTTACGATGATAATAAGGTACTGGAAGCCCTGTTAAATGGTGATGTTCAAATGGCGGCGCCATCGCTGTCAAAATTTGAGAAGTTCACTAAGAAATACCGCATTTTTGACCTTCCTTTCCTATTTGAAGACGTAGAAGCCGTTGACCGTTTCCAAAACTCAGAATCTGGTGAAAAGCTGAAGAACGCGATGAAGCGTCGTGGCCTGCAAGGTCTTGCGTTTTGGCACAATGGCATGAAACAGATGTCGGCGAACAAACCTCTTATCAGCCCTGAAGATGCAAAAGGTTTGAAATTCCGTGTTCAAGCATCGGATGTATTGGTGGCTCAGTTTGAACAACTAGGCGCTAACCCACAGAAGATGTCTTTCAAAGAAGTGTACGGTGGCTTGCAAACTAAAGTTATCGATGGTCAAGAGAACACATGGTCAAACATCTACGGTAAGAAGTTCTTTGAAGTACAAGACGGCGTGACCGAAACTAATCACGGTATCTTGGATTACCTAGTTGTAACGTCAAACGACTTCTGGAAAGACCTACCTGAAGATGTACGCACACAGCTTGGCACTATCGTTCAAGAAGTGTCTGAGACGCGTAACGCAGAATCTTCAAAAGTTAACCTAGCGAACAAAAACAACATCATCGAAGCGGGTGGTGAGGTTCGTACACTTACGCCTGAACAGCGTGAAGCATGGGTAGCTGCACTTCAACCAGTATGGAAGAAGTTTGAAAAAGACATCGGTTCAGACCTTATCGATGCAGCGTTAGCTTCAAACCAATAACACCGCTAAGGGAGTGGCGAGTATTCGTCACTCCTTATTAAAACAATTATAAGCGGAGTCAATTATGGAAAAGCCTCAAATGGAACAACCAAATTCTAGCGAATCAGCACTGGAAACCTCTCTTTTTTCCAAAGTCGGAAGAGTTACGGATGTGATTGAAGAGTCACTAATCGCATTTTTCCTTGGCGCAATGACGCTACTTACTTTTGCCAACGTGGTATTTCGATACGCATTCAATGACAACATCTTATGGGCACTGGAACTGACCGTGTTCATGTTTGCTTGGATGGTGTTAGTGGGCGCATCTTATGGCGTTAAAAAACACTTCCACATTGGTGTTGATGTGATCATCAACCTTGCCCCAGAAAAGCTACGCAAAGTGTATGCGCTCATCGCCGTGACAAGCTGCCTAGCATTTTCAATCTTACTTCTTATCGGTTCTTGGAATTATTGGTACCCATTCGCGACCGATCGCGCATGGTACGAGACCGACGATATTCCAATGCCAGAGATGCTTCAGTTTCTTGCTGACTGGCTGAATGAAGGCGAGCGATACGAGAAACTGCCACGTTTTATTCCTTATATGGCGCTGCCGATTGGTATGGCAATGCTAACGTTCCGTTTTGCTCAAGTTGCTTACCAAGTCGTCACAGGCAAGCTTGACCGCATGATTGCAGGACACGAAGCCGAAGAAGAGCTGGATGCGTTGAAAGCAGACGTGCTAGCGGGCCCTGACGAAGATGCAACAGCGGTATTGAATTCGACTCCGCAGAACAAAGCGAATGAGTCGAGTACAAAATCTAACGGTGAGGAAGACTAATCATGGCAATGTTATTTCTATTTTTAATGGTAATTGCTTTCATGTTGGTCGGTGTACCAATTGCAATTTCCCTCGGTTTATCGAGCGTAATATTCTTATTGATGCACTCAGATGCGTCATTAGCTTCAGTCGCACAAACGCTGTTTAATGCATTTGCAGGCCACTACACACTCTTAGCGATTCCTTTCTTTATCTTGGCCTCTAGCTTTATGTCTACAGGTGGTGTGGCGAAACGTATTATCCGTTTTGCTATCGCGATGGTGGGTTGGTTCCGCGGCGGCTTGGCGATGGCGTCGGTTGTGGCATGTATGATGTTCGCAGCCCTTTCTGGTTCATCTCCTGCAACGGTAGTGGCGATCGGTAGTATCGTTATCGCAGGTATGATCAAAAACGGCTACTCAAAAGAGTTCGCGGCAGGGGTTATCTGTAACGCAGGTACGTTGGGGATCTTGATTCCACCGTCCATCGTGATGGTGGTATACGCGGCGGCGACCGATGTATCGGTAGGTCGTATGTTCTTAGGTGGCGTTATTCCTGGTTTGCTGGCGGGTGTGATGTTGATGATTGCTATCTACATCGCAGCACGTATTAAGAAGATTCCGGCACAGCCATTTGTGGGCTGGGGCGAGATGTTCGCAGCTGCGAAAGATGCGAGCTGGGGCTTGCTGCTGATTGTCATCATTCTAGGTGGTATCTACGGCGGCATCTTTACTCCGACAGAAGCGGCGGCAGTGGCTGCGGTGTATGCCTTCTTCATTGCCAACTTTATCTATAAAGATATGGGGCCTTTCGCTGACAAGAACAATACAAAGCCTGCTTTGGTTAAGGTGTTCCAAACGTTTTTCCATAAAGACACCAAAGACACACTTTACGATGCAGGCAAGCTGACGATCATGCTGCTGTTTATCATTGCCAATGCTCTGATTCTTAAGCATGTACTGACCGAAGAACGCATTCCTCAAATGATCACTGAGTCTATGCTATCTGCAGGCTTAGGGCCGATCACCTTCTTGATTGTAGTGAACGTTTTACTCTTGATTGGTGGGCAGTTCATGGAGCCATCAGGCTTGCTGATCATTGTTGCTCCGCTGGTTTTCCCAATCGCGATTGCACTCGGTATCGACCCAATCCACCTAGGTATCATGATGGTAGTGAACATGGAGATAGGGATGATAACGCCGCCTGTCGGGCTCAATTTGTTTGTGACCGCCGGGGTCGCCAAGATGTCGATGATGAACGTGGTGAAAGCGGCACTGCCTTGGGTAGGCGTGATGTTCCTGTTCCTGATTATCGTCACTTACGTGCCGTGGGTATCTACATGGTTACCGACCACATTGATGGGACCGGAAATCATAACCAAGTAGCTATTTGAGTCATTCACTGACATGGAATTTAATCCATAAAAAATGAGGAGGTCGCTAGACCTCCTCATCTATATTTCTGCCACGATTTGAATGAGGCTTTATCTGCTCATACAAAGCGCGTTTTGCCTCTAATTCTGGCGTGTGTAGATCGACATGATTGTCAGCATAAAAAATACCATCTATCTCGAAAGTATCGGTAATCGATGGCACTTTTGTTTTCTCACCCATAACCACTTCCTTATTATATTTATTGCATAACATCCTGTTGTCGAAATAAGTATAGGTGATCTTGCTCCCAAATCTAATTTAGTTTGGTTCTACCTTATAAGATTCTTTCGTTAGCTGGTGCTTTTGCATCTTATCGTAGAGGGTTTTCCTCGGTAATTGCAGCCTCTCCATGGTCTCTTTTATACTGCCATTGCATTCAATAAGTGCCTGCTTCAACGTGTTTTTTTCAAAGTCAGATACCAATTCTGCCAAAGACAGTTCTTGAGTAGTTTCAGTGGCGCTGTCTGATAAGTGAGAAAGCTTACCTAAAAGTACAAAACGCTCTGCAGTATTACGTAATTCTCGAACATTTCCCGGCCAATCATGAGCCAAAAGTGCGTGCAGCTCCTTTTGTGGAAGGGCAGGGGCAGTCTTGCCATAACGCGCCGCAGCGACCAGTAAGAAGTGGTGGAAGAGTGCTGGGATATCTTCTTGTCGGCTTCTTAACGGCGGTAAATCTAAGGTCACAACATTGAGTCGATAATAGAGATCTTGGCGGAAAGAGCCTTCTTCAGCGGCTTTC
This sequence comes from Vibrio sp. 1F255, assembly GCF_041439145.1. Taxonomy (NCBI): domain Bacteria; kingdom Pseudomonadati; phylum Pseudomonadota; class Gammaproteobacteria; order Vibrionales; family Vibrionaceae; genus Vibrio; species Vibrio sp. 1F255. Next base: position 134,197 of record NZ_JBGONQ010000004.1, read on the forward strand.
TTTAGGTCGACTTTGGTTGCTGCTATCACTCGAATATCTAGTGGCACTAAACCGTTTGAACCAACTCGCTCAATAACGCGTTCTTGTAAGACGCGTAATAGGCGAATTTGTGCCTGCATCGGCATGGATTCAACTTCATCTAAGAATAGAGTTCCGCCTTGAGCAAACTCGAATTTACCCACTCGCTTGCTTTCTGCGCCCGTGAATGCCCCTTTTTCATGGCCATACAGTTCACTCTCAATCAGGTTTTCAGGAACAGCACCACAGTTGACCGCGACAAAGTTTTGCTCTCGACGGCTGCTTTGTTCATGCAGAGAACGTGCTACTAACTCTTTACCTGTACCTGTCTCGCCAAACAATAATATATCGGCATTGGTGTCGGCAATATGGGTGATGATGGAGCGCAGCTCAGTCATGGATTGCGTATCACCAATGATTCTAGGGCCGAGCGCTTGGCTGGCTTTGAGTGAACGTTTTAACTCAAGGTTCTCTAGTGTGAGCTGACGTTTTTCTATCGCTCGCTTAGTGGTTTCGATTAGGCGTTCATTAGCGAAAGGTTTTTCAATGAAGTCATAGGCGCCGTATTGGATGGCTTGAACGGCCATTGAAATATCGCCGTGACCAGTAATCATGATCACGGGGATCTCTTTGTCTTTGTGCATCACGGTGTTGAGCAGATCATGCCCGGATAGACCTGGTAGACAGATATCAGTGATGATCACGTGAGGTAAGCCGTTTTCTTGAATCGCGAGCAGAGCAGACTCCGCATCGGGAAAGAATTCGGCATCAATGTCGGCGAGCTCGAAGCTCTGTTCAATCGCCATTCTTAGATCGGATTCATCATCAATGAAATAGACGTGACACATAGTGATTCCTTTACTTCTTTGTATTCTGGTTATTGCTGAGTTTTTGTTTGCTGTTCATGTCCAACAAGGGGCAACTCTATGCTGATTCGAGCACCGCCTTGAGGGCTACTACCGGTAACGAGCTTGCCATTTATTCCGTTGATTATTTGTTGAGAAATCGATAGCCCAAGTCCAAGTCCGTTTTTCTTGGTGGTATGGAAGGGTTCAAAAAAGTTTCCGCTAGAAGGGGAGGTGAAGCCGGGGCCGTTATCATCGACATGAATTAGCAAGGTATTGGCTTGTTGATGGTCGGACTCTCTAATCTCTAACAGAATAGCTAATTGTTTGTCATCTTGTTGTTCCACCGCCTGAATCGCGTTGGTCAGCAGGTTAATGATCACCTGTTCCAGTTGAATGGCGTTGGCGAGCACGCAAGCATCAAAGGTCTCAGGGAGTTCGTTGACCTTAACTCGCTCGCTCTTGAGTTGTGGCTTCATCAGCTCTTTCGATGAATGTAAAACTGGGAGTATTTGTAAGGTGTGTAGCTCTTCCGCAGTAGATTTTTTGGCGAACGAGCGAAGCTGGTGGCTGATTTTCGCCATACGATCAGTGAGTGCCGAGATTCGCGATAGATTGTCATCGACACGATCGGTTTTTTCTTTGGCAAGAAACAATCGGCCGTTGTCGGCATAACTGCGAATCGCGGCAAGCGGGTTATTCAGTTCGTGACTGATGCTCGCTGACATCTGCCCTAGCACTGCTAGTTTGGCGGCTTGGATGAGCTCGTCTTGGGTTTGCCTCAGAACATGCTCGGTTTCGATACGGTGTTTGATCTCAACATGTAACTCCGATGTACGTTCAAGCACTTGAAATTCGAGTTTTTGCTTGGCTTCGGATTGCAGCCTGTCTATCTGTGCTCGTCTTTGTTGTCTATGGTGGTTGAGCTGCATTGTTAGATAAATAATCGCAAAGATTAGGCTCAAAACCACAAGGTAAGCAACCAAGTCCCACCAAACTAAGTGGGTTGGAGAAAATACCCGTATGGTGAGTCTTGGTTCGGCTAGGAAACGCGAAGAACTAAAGAACTGCTCTTGGACGAGTTTGTGTGGCGACTCAATACGACTGGTGGCACTGTCTAAATCGCCGGAGAAGTGCAGGCTTTCTATTTTTGTATCGAGATACTGCCTGCTTTCTTGAATTCGAGTGTGTTGTACTTCGCTTAGCGGCTGAAGGCTTTTGAACAGCCACTCAGGGTTACTCGACATAAATACAATTTGATCTTTATCGTCAGCAACAAAAAAACTCTGTTTGCCTTTCCAACTTGCTTCAATCAGCGATAAATCCATCTTTACGACAATGACGCCAATAATCTCGGCGGCATAGGAGACGGGGTAAGAATAATAATAGCCTCGCTTTCCAGAGGTTGAACCTAGCGCAAAATATTGATTTTCATTGCCAATAATCGCTTCTTGAAAGTAGGGGCGGAAAGCAAAGTTACGACGAATAAAAGAACGCGGTTGATTCCAGTTACTGGCTGCAATGGTGGTGCCGATACTGTCTAGTAGGTAGGTGTCGGATGCTTGAATCACCGAGTTTACGTGCTCTAGATAACGATTAGTGAGTTCGATTTGCGCAGAGTTACTTGGAGAGTGCAGGGCATCGACCAGCTCTTTGTCTTTTGAAAGCAGCTCGGGAATGTGCGCGAACTTATCCAATTGGCTTGAAATATGAACAGAAAAGCGGTCCAGCTTAGATTGATGATCATTTAACAAACTTTCATGGCTCGTGCTCCACACCCAATGACCGCCAAACACCATCAGTAAACTGTATGTGACCATTAACAGTATTGGGATTTTAAAAGCTTGAAACATGAAGGCTCTCCGCTGATTTCTTTGGTAAACAATCAAGCCTGTCTTCTCTCGTTTATGGTAGCAAATAGCGGTAGTTTTTGCTGAAAGCAGAGAGTGAACAGATGGATGTAGGTTAAGGGTTTGTAACGGGGATTGTTGAAAAAGTTATCGACTCTGAGGGGTAAAACAAGAGCAAGATCTCTTTTTAAGGTTTTTAGCAAAAAAAGCCCTCGATTCCCTTGAAAAAGTCGCTATTGTCCCCATTTCTGTTGTGCTAAGTGATGATTTGATCGTTTTTGTATCACTTAGTTGGACGAATTTAGAGCATTCATCATCATGCAGAGGTGAACGGCTCGACAGAGATTAAACAGATCGCTAGAATGTCGCGTCTAAAATTTCTGTCCTGAGGCTAATCGGAGATACCTTTCTTGTTTCTGAAAACAAGCTTTATTGCGTTTTAATCGACGTATGAAGAACGAAGATATCGCTGATTAGTCTGGTGTTTGGTTGAATAATCAATTCAGACATCAATGCTCGATTTTAAATTAGGTGTTCGGATAGAGCACTACACAAGGATGCAGCCAACAACGTCGGCTTTTGAATTAAAGCTAAGTTACGGCTCATATGCTCAGATTACTGAGCCAGTTTTGAGGTTTATATAATGCAAGTTACTGTTGAAACGCTAGAAGGCCTAGAGCGCCGTCTTAATATTACTGTTCCTGCTGCTAACATCGAAGATGCAGTTACAGCTGAACTACGCAACATCGCGAAAAACCGTCGTTTCGATGGTTTCCGTAAAGGCAAAGTGCCAATGAAGATGGTTGCTAAAATGTACGGCAAAGCAGTACGTCAAGACGTGATGGGCGAAGTAATGCAACGTCACTTCATCGAAGCGATCGTTAAAGAGAAAATCAACCCAGCTGGCGCACCTACTTTCGCACCAGTTGAAAACAACGAAGGCGCTGACCTAGTATTCAACGCAACTTTTGAAGTTTACCCAGAAGTTGAGCTGAAAGGTCTAGAAAACATCACTGTTGAGAAACCAGCAGTAGAAGTTAAAGAAGCTGACGTTGAAGAGATGATCGAAACTCTACGTAAGCAACAAGCAACTTGGACTGAAGTTGAAGCTGCTGCTGACGCTGGTTCTCGTGCAACTATCGACTTCGTTGGTTCTATCGACGGTGAAGAGTTTGAAGGCGGCAAAGCTGAGAACTTCCCACTAGAGATGGGCGCTGGTCGCATGATCCCTGGCTTCGAAGACGGTATCGTTGGTAAAACAGCAGGTATGGAATTCGAAATCGACGTAAACTTCCCAGAAGATTACCACGCTGAAAACCTAAAAGGTAAAGCAGCTAAGTTTGCAATCAAAGTAAACAAAGTTGAAGCTCGTGAACTTCCAGAACTAAACGAAGAATTCGTTGCTAAGTTCGGCGCAACTGACGGCGTTGAAGGTCTTAAAGCTGAAGTTCGTAAGAACATGGAGCGTGAGCTTAAGCAAGCTGTTAAGAACCGCATCAAAGAGCAAGCTATCGACGGTCTAGTTAACGAAAACAACATCGACGTACCTTCTGCTCTTATCGATCAAGAAATCGGTGTTCTACGTCAACAAGCTGCTCAACGTTTCGGTGGCAACACTGAAGCTGCTGACCAACTTCCACGTGAGCTGTTCGAAGAGCAAGCTAAACGTCGCGTAGTTGTAGGTCTTCTTCTTGGTGAAGTAATCAAGACTGAAGAACTAAAAGCTGACGACGAGAAAGTTAAAGCTATCATCGAAGAGATGGCTACAGCATACGAAGATCCAACAGAAGTTATTGCTTACTACGAGCAAAACGAGCAAATGATGAACAACATGCGCAATGTTGCTCTAGAAGAGCAAGCTATTGATGCAATCATCGCTAAAGCTCAAGTTTCTGATAAAGAAGTTAGCTTCAACGAGCTAATGAATCAGCAACCTGCTTAATATAGTAATATCTGACGTAGAAGGTTGACGTACGGTCAACAATTCTGCTAACAATGGTCCGTATGATTTAATCATTCGGGCCATTTATTTTAGGGACATAAGAATATGAGCTACCAAGAAAAAAATACAATGCCATCGATTATGGACGCACTAGTTCCTATGGTGGTTGAACAGACTTCCCGTGGTGAACGTTCTTACGATATTTATTCTCGTCTATTAAAAGAACGTATCATTTTCTTAACAGGTCAAGTGGAAGACCACATGGCAAATCTTGTCGTGGCTCAACTGCTTTTCTTGGAATCAGAAAACCCAGACAAAGATATCTATCTTTACATCAACTCACCTGGCGGTAGCGTAACAGCAGGCATGTCTATCTACGACACAATGCAGTTCATCAAGCCAAACGTGAGCACAGTATGTATGGGTCAAGCTTGCTCTATGGGTGCATTCTTACTAGCGGGTGGTACTCCTGGTAAGCGTCACGTGCTTCCAAACTCACGTGTAATGATTCACCAGCCACTTGGCGGCTTCCAAGGCCAAGCGTCTGATATTCAAATTCACGCGCAAGAGATCCTAACGATCAAACAAAAGCTAAACAAACTATTGGCAGAGCACACTGGTCAGCCTCTAGAAGTTGTTGAGCGCGATACAGATCGTGATAACTTCATGTCTGCTGATCAAGCAGTAGAATACGGCTTGGTGGATTCAGTTCTTAATCACCGCGGTCAATAATTGCAGGGCAATTGTTTGACGCAAAGTGATTCAAATTGATATACACTCAAGCATAGAGAGTTAAGGCTAAGAGGTTAGCGAATGACAGATAAAAGCAAAGAGGGTGGTAGCGGTAAACTGCTTTACTGCTCTTTCTGTGGCAAAAGCCAACACGAAGTTCGCAAGTTAATCGCAGGTCCTTCTGTTTACATTTGTGATGAATGTGTCGATCTTTGTAACGACATTATTCGTGAAGAAATTAAAGATGTTCTTCCTAAGAAAGAATCGGAATCGCTGCCAACGCCGCGTGAGATTCGTGAGCATCTTGACGACTATGTAATCGGTCAAGAATACGCGAAGAAAGTGCTAGCAGTTGCAGTTTATAACCACTACAAGCGTTTACGTAATGGTGATACGACAGCTGAAGGCGTAGAGCTAGGTAAGAGTAACATTCTTCTTATCGGTCCTACTGGTAGTGGTAAAACACTACTGGCTGAAACATTGGCTCGTTTCCTAGACGTTCCTTTCACAATGGCAGACGCAACAACACTAACCGAAGCGGGTTACGTGGGCGAAGATGTTGAAAACATCATCCAGAAGTTGCTTCAGAAATGTGATTACGACGTAGCGAAAGCGGAACGCGGCATTGTTTACATCGATGAAATCGACAAGATTTCTCGTAAAGCTGAAAACCCATCAATCACGCGAGACGTGTCTGGTGAAGGTGTACAGCAAGCTCTACTAAAACTTGTTGAAGGTACAGTAGCTTCAGTTCCACCTCAAGGTGGTCGTAAGCATCCACAGCAAGAGTTCTTGCAAGTGGACACGTCTAAGATCTTATTTATCTGTGGTGGTGCGTTTGCAGGCCTAGATAAAGTGATTGAACAGCGTGTAGAAACAGGTTCAGGTATCGGCTTTGGCGCAGAAGTGCGTTCAAAAGATGAAACCAAAACTATCGGTGAATTGTTCACTCAAGTAGAACCTGAAGATCTAGTGAAATATGGTCTGATTCCAGAATTCATTGGTCGTCTACCTGTGACAACAACACTGACAGAGCTTGATGAAGAAGCGCTAATCCAAATCCTATGTGAGCCAAAGAATGCACTTACAAAACAGTACGCAGCATTATTTGAGCTTGAGGATACAGAGTTAGAATTCCGTGAAGATGCTTTACGTGCCATTGCTAAGAAAGCAATGAACCGTAAAACAGGTGCTCGTGGTCTACGTTCTATCTTGGAGGGTGTTCTACTAGAAACTATGTACGAACTGCCATCTTCAACTGATGTAAGCAAGGTTGTGATTGATGAGTCGGTAATTAATGGTGAGTCAGAACCACTATTAATTTACAGCAACTCAGATAACCAAGCAGCTGTTGCAGAGTAGGTCTTTTTTAGACAAGTCACTCAAATTGAAAAAGGAGGTAAGCAATTACCTCCTTTTTTTTATTCTTCCATTGAATCCAGTCGTTTAAGCCCCATATACTGCTTTATAAGTTAAAGCGGAAGAGAGAAATATATGAACTTGGAACGTTCCGAGCGTATCGAAATCCCCGTGCTACCTCTACGTGATGTAGTGGTTTACCCACACATGGTTATTCCATTGTTTGTTGGTCGTGAAAAATCGATTACTTGCCTTGAATCGGCAATGGAAGCTAACAAACAAGTACTACTTGTAGCGCAGAAAGAAGCGGACACTGATGAGCCTTCAATTGACGACCTATTTAAAGTAGGAACTGTCGCTACCATTCTTCAGTTACTAAAGCTCCCTGATGGTACTGTTAAAGTGCTTGTCGAAGGTCAGCAGCGTGCAAAAATTCACCAATTCAAAGAAAGTGAGTTTTTCTTAGCGGACGCAGAATACGTTGTAACCTCAGAACTTGACGAAAAAGAACAAGAAGTGGTTGTTCGCAGCGCGATCAATCAATTCGAAGGCTTTATTAAGCTGAACAAAAAGATTCCACCAGAAGTTCTAACATCTCTGAACGGTATTGATGAGGCAGCTCGCCTTGCTGATACGATTGCTGCACACATGCCACTTAAACTGGTAGACAAGCAGCACGTTCTAGAAATCTTAGATGTGACTGAACGTCTGGAATTCTTGATGGGCCAAATGGAGTCAGAAATTGACATCTTGCAAGTTGAAAAACGCATTCGTGGTCGCGTTAAGAAGCAAATGGAAAAATCTCAGCGTGAGTACTACCTGAATGAGCAAATGAAAGCGATTCAGAAAGAACTTGGCGAGATGGACGACGCTCCTGATGAATTCGAGACTCTGAAGAAGAAGATCGAAGACTCTAAGATGCCTCAAGAAGCTCGTGAAAAAACCGAGCAAGAACTGCAAAAACTGAAAATGATGTCGCCAATGTCTGCTGAAGCAACAGTAGTACGTAGCTACATTGATTGGATGGTGGGCGTTCCTTGGGCTAAGCGTTCAAAAGTGAAAAAGAATCTAGCGAAAGCGGAAGAGATCTTAAACGAAGACCACTACGGCTTAGAGCGTGTTAAAGAACGTATTCTTGAATACTTGGCAGTACAAAACCGTATCAACAAGCTAAAAGGCCCAATCCTTTGTCTTGTTGGTCCTCCTGGTGTAGGTAAAACCTCGCTAGGTCGTTCGATTGCTGCGGCAACGGGTCGTAAGTACACGCGTATGGCACTTGGTGGCGTTCGTGATGAAGCTGAGATTCGTGGTCACCGTCGTACGTACATCGGTTCACTTCCGGGTAAACTGATCCAGAAGATGTCTAAAGTTGGTGTTAAGAACCCACTGTTCCTATTAGATGAGATCGATAAGATGTCTTCTGATATGCGTGGCGACCCATCTTCAGCACTTCTAGAAGTTCTAGATCCAGAACAAAACAACGCATTTAACGATCACTACCTAGAAGTAGATTACGATCTGTCAGATGTTATGTTCGTGGCAACATCGAACTCGATGGACATTCCTGGGCCTCTACTGGACCGTATGGAAGTGATTCGTCTATCTGGTTACACAGAAGATGAGAAGCTGAACATTGCTAAGAGCCATTTACTGGACAAGCAAGTTCAACGCAACGGTCTTAAGCCTCATGAAATTGAGATTGAAGACTCTGCAATCATCGGCATCATTCGTTACTACACGCGTGAAGCGGGTGTACGTAGCCTAGAGCGTGAAATCTCAAAGATCTGTCGTAAAGCAGTGAAGAACATCTTGCTAGACAGCGATCTTAAGTCTGTAACGGTTAACATTGATAACCTGAAAGAGTACTTAGGTGTTCAACGCCACGACTTCGGTAAAGCGGATGAAAGCAACCGTATCGGTCAAGTAACAGGCCTAGCGTGGACTCAAGTGGGTGGTGATCTACTGACTATCGAGACCGAAGCAATGCCGGGCAAAGGTAAGCTAACGCAAACTGGCTCACTTGGCGACGTGATGAAAGAGTCGATTCAAGCGGCAATGACAGTGGTTCGTTCTCGTGCTGAAAAACTGGGTATCAACTCAGATTTCTACGAAAAACGTGACATTCACGTTCACGTACCAGAAGGTGCTACACCGAAAGATGGCCCGAGTGCGGGTATCGCAATGTGTACTGCACTTGTCTCTAGCTTGACGGGTAACCCGGTTAAAGCAGAGGTCGGTATGACAGGTGAAATTACCCTTCGTGGTGAAGTTTTACCTATCGGTGGCTTGAAAGAAAAACTGCTTGCTGCACACCGTGGCGGCATCAAAACTGTACTGATCCCTAAAGACAATGAGCGTGATTTGGAAGAGATTCCAGACAACGTAATCGCTGACTTGAAGGTGATCCCGGTTCAGTGGATTGATGAAGTACTCAAAGTCGCGCTAGAACGAGATCCGTCAGGGGTCGAGTTTGACGTGAAAAAATAGTGATGCATAGCAAAAATAAGTAAAGAATTACGCTGATAGGCCCGAAAAGGCTTGTCAGCGTTTTTTTTGGACGCTAAGTTATTGATCAAAGCGGCAGCCCTTTTGCAATAAGGCTTGCGGCTAAATTAAAACCAAAATGGAACGTACAGTCATCAGAAGTAGTCACAGATGACACATAGGGGAAAAACAGTGAATAAAACACAACTAGTAGAATCAATCGCAGAAAACGCAGACATCTCTAAAGCTTCAGCTGGCCGCGCTCTAGACGCATTCATCGAAGCAGTTGGCACAACGCTACAATCTGGTGACCAAGTTGCACTTGTTGGCTTTGGTACTTTCAGTGTTCGTACTCGTGCTGCTCGTACAGGTCGTAACCCAAAAACTGGTGAAGAGATCCAAATCGCAGAAGCTAAAGTACCTGGCTTCAAAGCGGGTAAAGCACTTAAAGACGCATGTAACTAATTTTCACTGCTGAAACCTCCATTTAAGAGGGGAAGGCAGTAAAATGCGTTTACTGTTTGAAAAATGATGTTTCATTCTTAAACAGTATGTGTACAAAGCACATTGAACTTATTTAAATTATGCGCATCCTACTGATGCGCATTTCTTTTTCTGATAATATCGCGTGAATAGATTTTTATTTTGAAGCCAATGCTTCATATCCGGAGAGCACTTAAATTATGATGGATCGATTACGCGAAGGCGTGAATAGCATCGCGGTAAAAATTATCCTTGGGTTGATTATCCTGTCATTCGTATTCGCAGGTGTAGGCAGCTACATCACCGGTGGCGGTAACAACGCAGCAGCTAAAGTTGGCAACACAGAAATTGCTCGTGGTGAGTTCGAACAGGCTTACCAAAACGAACGTAATCGTATGCAGTCTCAACTTGGCGATTACTTCGCGCAAATGCTTGCAGACCCTGCTTACGTAGAGTCTTTCCGTAAATCAGTACTTGATCGCATGATCAATGACGTACTGCTTGAGCAGCAAGCTGAGTCTCTAGGCCTACGAATCAGTGATTCTCAAATCCGCACCATGATTCTAGAAATGCCTCAGTTCCAAACGGCGGGTCAATTCGACCAAGAAGTTTACCAATCGGCACTACGTCGTGCAGGTTTCAGCGCAGAGAGCTTCGCTGAATACATGCGTCGTGACCTTATGCGCAACCAGCTTGTGACTGCACTTCAAGGCAGTGAATTCGTTCTTCAGGGCGAAATCGATACTCAGAGCAAGCTTATCGCACAAACTCGTGACATTCGCACAGTGACACTGTCTGTTGCTGACCTTGCAAAAGACATCGAGTTAACTGACGAGCAAATCGAACAGTACTACCAAGAGAACCCAGCAGCTTACACTCGTCCAGAGCAAGCTAAGGTATCTTACATTGAGCTTTCTGCTGAAGCGCTTAAGTCTCAGCTTGAAGTAAGCGATGAAGAAGCACAGAAATACTACCAAGAGCACCTAGACAAGTACTCAACGGAAGAGCAACGTAAAGTTAGCCACATCCTAGTTCAAGGCGATGACGAAGCGAAAGCTCAGGCAATCCTAGACGAGCTAAATGCAGGCGCTGATTTTGCTACGCTAGCGGAAGAGAAATCTGACGACTTCGGTAGTGCAGACGTTGGCGGTGACCTAGGTTGGATTGAGCGCGATGTTATGGACCCTGCATTCGAAGACGCGGCTTTCGCTCTTGAGAATATTGGCGATACTACTGGCCTAGTTAAATCTGATTTCGGCTACCACATCATCAAGCTAGACGAACTAAAAGCGTCTCAAGCTCAGCCTTACACTGAAGTAGCGGCAGAGATTAAGACAGAGCTTCTAGACCAACACGCAGTTGATCAGTTCTACGAGCAACAAACTGAGCTAGAAAAAGTAGCGTTTGAATTCCCAGATTCTCTAGTTGATTCTGCAGAAGCTATCAACGCGAAGATCACAACGACAGATTTCATCTCTCAAGTTGACGCTCCAGAAGTTCTGATGACGCCTGCAGTTATGCAAGCTATCTTGAGCCCTGAAGTGAAAGAAGACGGTCTAAACTCGGAAGTTATCGAAGTTGCACCTGAGCACGTAATTGTTGTTCGTGTAGAAGAGACTCGTGATGAGACAGTTCTTCCTCTAGCTGAAGTGAAAGATCAAGTTGTCGCTGCACTGTCTGCTGTACAAGCAGAGCAGCAAGCGGTTGAGCTAGGTGTTTCTCTAGTGAACGAACTTGAGCAAGGCAATGAAGCAGTACTAGCGGACAACAACCTTGAGTTCACTGAACTTGAAACGATTGACCGTAACTCGCCATTAGCGGCATCTGTATTCGCTCTAGCGAAACCAGAAGCAGGTCAAGCTGTGTTCGGTCAATCTAAAGACCAAGACGGTAATATCGTTGTTGTTGAGCTTTCTAAAGTAACGGCTGAGATCAACCCAGCCTACAGCACTCAAATTGGTGCACAGTTGGAGCGAGTTGGTAACCAACAAGACCTGACTAACGTATTAAACGTACTTCGTAAAAACGCAGACGTTGAATACTACGTAGTGGGTCAAGGTCAGTAAGCGTTTGATTACCTCAGTAGCAAGCTCAAGTTAGAGCTTACTACTGAAATCAACACGTGATTGTTAGGCTTTAATTCAGATTTGTGAGCCAACAAACAAGCTGATGAAAATAAGATGTATAACGAAGCGGGTCACTTAGGTGATCCGCTTTATTTTTATCTGGTGATTGTGTTATCTAGCGCGGCAAATGCATAAGTTACGTTTTTTGAACAAAGGAACTATTTATGCGCACGATATATTCAACACTAATTCTTTCATTTCTGATGCTCTTAAGCCCTGCCGTGTTTGCAGACAGCCCAACCAAGGCTGAGGTTTACGAAGGCATTGAGATTACGGTCAACATCAATACCGCGACGGCAGAAGAACTTTCAGCACTATTGGTTGGCGTGGGTGACAAGAAAGCCAAAGAAATCGTCGATTACAGAGATCAGAACGGGGCATTTACTACTGCTGATGATTTGGTGAGTGTCAAAGGGATAGGTGAAGCGACGGTTGAAAAGAACCGCGAAAGAATTCAACTTTGACCCGTTTTTCTACTTGTTAGAAATGAAGCGATAGATATGAAGCCTCCGGCCAATGCACCTGCTAGGTGGGCTTCAATCGCGATACGAGCATTAATCAGTTCACCAGTCGTGCTAGAAGGGCCAATAAGCTGCTCCCAAGCGATTTTAGCGACTAATCCGAATACTAACAGCCAACTAGACTTCCTGCCGTTTAAAGCCTCTCTGAGCGCGAATAAGCCAAACAACCCATGCAAAGTGCCCGATAGGCCAACGTAGATCTGAATACTTGAAAACAACAGAGCGACGCCAGTCACTAAACTGATCACAAGCAAAGCAACAACAAGCTGTTTTTTACTCGGTTGAAACAGGTAGCTGATGATCCACAAGCCTGCTAGATTCATCAGAAGATGCGAGTAGTTGGTATGTGAAAAGTTTCCTGTTAGGATTCGCCACCATTGCCCATCGGCAATCGCATTGCTATCCCAAACGACCCAAGCTTGTATTGGCTCAAATTGGAATAAGACGCATAAAAGTGAAATGAAAATTAAAACAGGGTACACATTAAATCCATGTCTCGTTATTGCCCCCAATGCAGCAAGGCTTTGAAAGCTTGTATTTGTCAGTGGGTTACACCACTCGAATCGAATGTTGAGCTTATCATTCTTCAGCACCCATCAGAAGAGCATCGTCCGATGGGAACAGCGCGTATTCTCTCGTTATCTCTTAATAACAGCGTGACGTTTGTTGGCGAAGACTTTTCAGACAACGAACAACTCAACGCATTGTTGTGCGATGAACAGTATCAACATGTGATTTTATACCCAAGCGAAAACTCTGTTTCAGTTGAGTCGGCGACATCTCCCAATAAGAAGCTGCGTGTGATTTTATTGGATGGCACGTGGAAGAAAGCATTCAAGATGTGGCAAGTATCGAGTAATTTGCATGCGTTGAACACGGTTCATTTACCGAAAGATCTCAAGGGTAATTACCGAATTCGCAAAGCACCCAGTGAAAATAGCCTTTCAACCGTTGAAGCTGGCTATCATTTACTTAGCTTGTTAGAGCGTGATGGCGACTTTAGCCCTTTGCTAACGGCATTTGACCAAATGATTCAGTTTCAAATCAATCAAATGCCGCCGGGCGTGTTTGAGAAAAACTACTTAGATTAAGCCGTTTTAGTAAAGTGAGTCAGGAATTAAAACTCGGTATGAGCTGAGAACAGTTGCTGATGCATTTTCTGCGCAAGATCATCAGTCATCGATGAAATGTAATCGGCTATCACGCGCATTTTTCGAGACTCATCTTGATGTTGTAGCCATTGCTTCTTGATGGGCAGTGGCAGCAAGCGTTCAGGATCTGCGCTGAATGCTTCAAACATATCCATGATGATCTGTTGACCTTTGTATTCGATGACCTGAACCTGTGGCACTTGAATAACGAACTCGCTGACAAAGTGTTTCAGCTTATCGAGTGTGCCGTCCATGCTCGGCTCGAGCACCGCATTGTAAGCCAACAGTACATTCTCAAAGTTAGCCTCCACTCGCTTAATCGAGATACTGGTCAACAGTGCGTTGACTATCCCACCAATCGCATCCTTTCGACGATACTGTTCACCAGAGAAAAGCATCTCTGTAATTGAATCTAGGTGTTCACAAATCCATGGGTCGGCCATCTCTTTCAGTTGAGGGTAAGCCGATTCGACCCACTGAGCTTTGGTCACAGAGCCAAGCACAATCGCATCTTCTAAATCGTGCACGCCATACGCGATGTCGTCAGCAAGTTCCATGATCGAACAATCCAGTGACTTATATTTGGTCTTGTTGTGCTCAAGTGGCTCGGTATGCGTTTTTCTTTTCTGTTTTAGGAGCTGTTGGTCGCTGCTTGAAAGCGGTTCAAGCACCCAGTTAAACAACTCTTCATCATGATCGTAGATGCCTTTTGCTGGCATCCAATCTTTAGCTCGGAGTTGTCGTTGATGCTTAACGGGTTCAGACTGCAATTTAGCTTGAACCTCACTCAGCAGAGAAGGGTACTTAATTAGACCTAACAAAGTGCGTCGAGATAGGTTCATCCCGTGATGTTCAGTGTAAGGTTCTAGCTGTGTGACTATGCGAAACGTTTGAGCGTTGCCCTCAAAGCCGCCGTGGTCGCGCATCATGTAGTTGAGTGCGACTTCGCCGCCATGTCCATAGGGTGGATGACCGATGTCGTGAGCCAAACACAGTGAATCAATCAAACTGTCTGAGGGTAATAGGTCTCGAAATTCGGGCTGCTTTTTCTTCAGTTGAGCGACGATACCGGTGCCAAGCTGAGCGGCCTCAAGAGAGTGGGTAAGGCGCGTTCGGTGAAAGTCGTTGACCGTGGTGCCATGGATCTGGGTTTTCGCTTGTAAGCGACGGAAAGCAGCAGAGTGAAGCACGCGCGCACGGTCACGCTGATACGGGCTGCGGTGGTCATCCCGTCTTATTTTATGTTCATCGTCATTTCGATGCTGCCATTCTTGTTCGAGTACAAAGGGTGGTTCGAGTTGAGAATTCAAAATAGCACCTATCAAATTGATTTTATTTAGCTAATTAAAAACAACTTATACCCAGCTAGCTTATCTCGTCTAGTGATAATTCAAAGCTCGGTGCGAATGTGGAGAGAAAGTAGTCCATTTCTGGGCTTTTGCGTTGTTCGAGTGTCTCTTCCAATCGGCGCTTGGCTTGCTCGTATTCATGATTGCCCGCACTGAGCTCTTCCAAGCATTTCAGGTACGCACAGATAGTATCTGCCTGCTTGACGATGCTTTGCTCTTCTTTACTCGCAGTACCAGATATTAAGAAGGGGGCGAAGTCGTCTCTGAACTCTTCTGGCAACATCGAAAGCAGTCTTTGTTCTGCCGCGGCTTCTATCTTCTTATACTCTTGTGCAATATCCGGGTTGTAGTATTTAACTGGCGTTGGCAAATCACCCGTCAGTACCTCACTGGTGTCGTGGTACATGCCAAGCAGAGCAATGTGCTCGGGGTTAAGCTGACCATCAAACTTCTTGTTTTTGATCAGTGCCAAGGCGTGTGCCACGAAAGCAACCTGTAGGCTATGTTCTGAAATGTTCTCGCTTGATACCGAACGCATCAGGGGCCAGCGTTGAATTAGCTTCATGCGTGCGAGATGGGCAAAGAAATGGCTCTGTTTCATAAATGTCCTTATAGTACCAATCGTAGTAAATAACTGGTCATCCTAGCTTGTTAAAAAACTCGATAACTATGTTAGAATTTTTGATTGTAGAATAACTACTTATCGAAGCTGCTTGTCGAAAATAGCTGCCTTGTTCTCAAGCTTTTTCCCTACGCTATTTCTGAACACTTACTTACTGTGATTGGTATAAACAATACTCCACTCGTATCTTGTGTTTGCACAGGGATACGAGACAGCGGATACAAAAAAGGCTCCTAAACAGGAGCCTTTTAAGCATAGAAGTGAATGAATACAAGTTAAAGTCTTTTAAAACAGCAAATTGTAGCCATCTTTCTTTGTGCTCATTAACCTTCGATGAGGTCGTCTTGGCTGTAAGTCTGTAAGAAGCGCTCTAAACGACCAATTGCGATTTCTAGATCTTCGATGTGCGGCAGAGTCACGATACGGAAGTGATCCGGTTTCGGCCAATTGAAGCCCGTACCTTGAACCAATAGCACCTTCTCTTGCTTAAGGAAGTCGAGTACAAACTTCTGATCGTCTTTGATGTTGTACATGTTGGTGTCGATTTTAGGGAACAGGTACATTGCACCTTTCGGTTTCACACAAGAAACGCCAGGGATCTTGTTGATCAGTTCCCATGCACGGTCACGCTGTTCAAGCAGTCGACCGCCTGGAAGAATCAGCTCATTGATACTCTGATAGCCACCGAGTGCGGTTTGGATAGCGTGTTGCATCGGAACGTTGGCACACAAACGCATTGAGGCCAGCATTTCTAGTCCTTCAACGTAGCCTTTCGCTAGGTGTTTAGGGCCTGTTAAGAACATCCAACCACCACGGAAACCACATACACGGTAAGCTTTAGATAGGCCGTTGAACGTGACCATTAATACGTCTTCAGCAAGCGTTGCCACTGAAGTGTGTACCGCACCGTCGTAAAGTACTTTGTCGTAGATTTCATCGGCGAAGATGATCAAACCGTGCTCACGAGCAATCTCAACCACTTGTAATAGGAAATCACGGCTGTATACCGCGCCTGTTGGGTTGTTCGGGTTGATAAGAACGATGCCGCGCGTCTTTGGTGAGATCTTCGCGCGCATGTCGTCTAAATCTGGATACCAATCAGCATCTTCATCACACATGTAGTGAACCGGTGTACCACCAGAAAGCGCAACAGACGCTGTCCATAGTGGGTAATCCGGAGCGGGAACTAAGATTTCATCACCGTTATCCAGTAGCGCTTGCATAGACATAACGATAAGCTCTGATGCGCCGTTACCAATGTAAACGTCTTCTACATCAAGGTTACGTAGGCCTTTTTTCTGGTAGTGCTGAACAACCGCTTTGCGGGCTGAATAGATGCCTTTTGAGTCGCAGTAACCTTGAGATGTCGGTAGGTTACGGATTACGTCAACAAGGATTTCATCAGGGGCGTCAAAACCAAATGGGGCGGGGTTACCAATATTAAGCTTCAGTATTTTATGCCCTTCTTCTTCCATGCGCTTAGCATGTTTGAGTACAGGCCCCCTGATTTCGTAGCATACGCTGTTGAGTTTTGACGACATCCCGATATTTTGCATTGCCGATTTCCTGAAATTAATTTAAATACTTTATTAAAGTACCGCAAAATGGCGTTTGATAGAATAAAAATCTGATGAATGTCGCATTTCAGTGTCACGTTTAGCCTTTTTGTTGTCACTCTTTTCTAAATTTTAATTAATCGCTTTCTTGGTTATTGGCTAAGATGAATAAAGGGGCGGGATCGCTTAAAATCACAGGAATGTTGAAAAGATATAGTACATTCTTGATCTAAGTGGGTACTGCCCATAAAGTATCAAACTAATATAATAATAATTTAGATGTGAACGAGGTCGATTTGTCACATTTCCAGCAAACTATCTCCGCTTTGATTGAGCGAGTACAAAATGCCCAAGCAAGCGAAGTTCGTTGTGTTGAAGTTCTAACGCAAAAACCATCGTTTGCATTTATAGAATGGCTTCATGCTCAACCGCTCTTTCCTAAGTTCTACTGGCAGTCACGCGACACTCGTGAAGAGGTTGTTGCGCTCGGACAGTTACATACGTTTTCAGATCCTGCACCCGCGTACGCTATTCTTGGTGAAGACCAACGAATCTGGGGTGGACGCTCGTTTGATGGGCACACCGCAAAGAACCGTCGCTGCATGGAGTCGTTTTTCTTCCTTCCTCAGGTTGAATTGATCCGCTTTGACAATACTTGGTCGCTGGCGGTTAATTTGTCCCCTGATCGCGTTTCTTCTATTAATGCTTTGAATAAGCTTTCTGTAGAAGCCGCGATATTGGCGCCTTTGTCTGCCCATATTGAACAGATCAATCACGTTCCAGAAAGAGAGCAGTGGGGCAACCTTGTCGATAAAGTGCTGCAAGGCATTAGCGATGAAGAGTACAAAAAAGTCGTTTTAGCACGTAAAACCACACTGCAACTCGATGCGCCTATCTGCGCAGCTCAATTACTTAAAGCCAGCTATCTGCAAAATCACCACAGTTTCCACTTTATGTTGGTGCTGGATTCTAAACACAGTTTCATTGGCTCGACACCAGAGCGCTTATATAGCCGACATGGTACGGAGCTTGATACCGAGGCGCTTGCTGGAACCATTGGTCGCGGAGAGAACGCTACTGAGGATATGGAACTGGCCAACTGGCTTTCTCAAGACAGCAAAAACCTCAATGAGAACCAGTATGTGGTCGACGACATCATTGAGCGTCTCACTCCTCATTCTCAAACGGTCCATGTTGAAAAGGATGCGCGTCTAGTGCGCTTGCGTAAGGTGCAGCATTTGAAGCGCAATATCCATGCTCAGCTCAACAATGGCGTTAATGGTGTGCAGTTGCTTGCTGCCTTACAGCCAACTGCTGCGGTGGCGGGTTTACCTCGTAAAGAGGCGATGGATTTCATTCTTGAACACGAACCGTTTGCACGAGGTTGGTATGCAGGCTCTGTAGGCTATATCAGTCATCAGCGAGCGGAATTCTGCGTGGCGATTCGAAGCGCCTTGATTGTAAACGATCAAGTACAACTGTTTGCTGGCGCGGGGATCGTGCCGGGATCGGTTGCCGAACATGAGTGGCAAGAGCTGAATAAGAAGATGTCGACTCTGCTCAGTCTCATTTCTGATCACCCACCATTAGGTGTGGCGTCATGAATCACGACCAAGCTGTATTAAACAGAGTTTGGTGTAACACATTACTTGAAGAGCTTGCCCGCAGCGGTGTTGAACATGTTTGCATCGCGCCAGGCTCTCGTTCAACACCATTAACACTCGAAGCCGAAGCTAACTCTAAGCTAACCTTACATACGCACTTTGATGAGCGCGGGCTTGGCTTCTTGGCTTTAGGTTTAGCTAAAGCGAGCAACAAACCCGTTGCGGTGGTTGTTACTTCTGGAACTGCCGTAGCTAACCTTCTACCAGCGACCGCTGAATCTGGATTAACGCGAGAAAAGCTAATCTTGTTGACCTCCGATCGACCGATTGATTTAGTCGACTGTGGTGCCAATCAAGCGATTCAGCAGCAGGGTATCTTTTCGTCTCACGTTGAAACGGCACTAAACCTTCCAAGTCCAACGACACAAGTTTCTTTGAATTGGCTTTTGACGTCGGTTGATAACGCACTGGCGAAACAGCGCAGCGTCGGTGGGGCTATTCATATCAACTGTCCGTTCCCAGAACCGCTTTATTCCGCTAATAGCGCCGAGATGTATGCGGATTATACAAAGAGCGTGGCAGCTTGGAGAGCTTCAACCTGCCTTTACTCGAACACTTATTTGCCCAGTCATTTAATCGCTCAGCCTGTCTCAGCAAGTGATTATGTCGCTCGTAAAGGCGCAGTGATTATTGGTTCTATCGAGAATGAAGCTGCAATTAAAGCCAAGCAGTTTTCGACAGCTTTGGGCTGGCCAGTATTCTGTGACCCTCAATCGGGTGTCAGTAGTGACTGGAAACACTATGATTTATGGATGCAAAGTGACGCAGCCAAAGCACAGCTTAGTCAGTGTGATTTTATTATCCAGTTTGGTGAGCGCATCGTATCTAAGCGTCTTAACCAATGGGTAAAAGAACAAGCTGCCACATTTTGTTCATCGCAGTACATCGTTGTTTCACCAGATGCACATCGTATTAATCAAGATCATCTGCCTCAAACTCATATTGTCGCTGATATCGAACATTGGTTATCAGAGCAACATCTACCAACGCTGTTGGGAGAACATGCTGGCTGGGCGGCATCTTTGGCGAAAGTCGCGAATACGGTTCAGCAGTTAGCGTTGGCGCAAATCTCTAATAACGACCAACTGACAGAGTTGAGCGTTGCCGTTGACTTGTCGTCTAGACTTAAGGGCAGAGAGCTTTTTGTGGGAAATAGCTTGATGGTAAGGCTAGTGGATATGCTGTCATCAATCTCTGCGACTCAAGTCTACAGCAACCGCGGTGCATCGGGCATTGATGGCTTGGTGGCGACGGCTGCGGGAGTGATAAAAGCCAACCAGAATCCTTTGATGATGCTGATTGGTGACACCTCTTTGTTGTACGACCTAAATTCGCTGGCGCTACTTACTCACAGCACAACACCAATGGTTATTGTGGTTACCAATAACGATGGTGGGGCAATCTTTGATTTTTTGCCGGTTCCTGAGCAACAAAAACAGTCTCTATATCAAATGCCTCATGGTTTCAATTTTGAACATGCTGCTGCGCAATTCCATCTTGGTTATGCGGCGCCAGAAACCTTGAATTGCTATCAAACGCTCATCGAACAACATTTTGAACAAGGTCAGGGTACCTTGCTCGTAGAAGTTAAGACGCCTCCCGAACAAGCGTCTACTTTGCTGAAGCAATTCAGCTCAATGCTCACCGAGGCATTAGCCTAAGGACTTTACATGCTTTACTCCAATTATTACCCAGCAGTACAAGAATCTTCTGACAAACCTTTGCTTGTTTTTTTACATGGTTTACTCGGAAGCGGGGATGATTGGAGTGCATGCCACCCCTTCCTCGAAGACTTTCCTCGTCTTTGCATAGATTTGCCCGGACACGGACAAAGCCGGTTTATCGACCCTGTAGGCTTTGATCATTGCTGTACCAAGATAGTCCAGTGCATCACATCCCAACTGGCTCTCAACGATCTTCCTGCCGATTATCCTATCGTGGTGATTGGGTATTCTATGGGCGGAAGGCTCGCTATGTATGGGGTGACAAGCCCTTGCTTTGAGGCACTCAACCTAGAGAAAGTCATCATTGAAGGTGGCAACTTTGGCTTGGAATGTGATGAAGAAAGAGCACAAAGGTTAGTACACGATACGCAATGGGCTGTTCGCTTTGCACAGCAGTCGATTGAAGATGTTTTAGACGATTGGTATCAACAAAGCGTCTTTTCTTCACTAAATCATGAGCAAAGACAAACTTTGGTCATAAAGCGTAGTGGTAACCTTGGAGTATCCGTAGCAAATATGTTGTTATCTACTTCGTTAGCTAAGCAACCGGATTTACGTGCCACATTGAAATCTCATGAGCATTTATTGCATTATGTATGTGGAGAAAAAGATCGTAAATTCATGGAGCTAGCTGAGAATAGTGGCTTTGAATATAGTCAGGTGGATTACGCGGGTCATAATGTTCATTTTGAGCAACCAGAGATGTTTTCAAATCTGATCATCCAATGTATCGCCAGTCGTTGATGAACTGACTGAGCGAACCTATCGTATCAAGCGCTATAGAAAGCAGAGCAACACCGTCGCGACTCTACGCTAGTCGCGCTCTCTAATAGAACAATGGGAATCATCATGGCTAAAACAGTAGGCATCACAGAAGAAGAACTTTACGCAGCCGTTAACTGGCGCGATGAAAGCAGTCAATATGAAGATATTCAATACCACAAGTCTGATGACGGTATTGCGAAAATCACGATTGCTCGCCCTCAAGTGCACAATGCGTTCCGTCCACAAACCGTAAAAGAGATGATCAATGCACTGGCTGATGCTCGTTATGACGAGAAAGTTGGCGTAATCATTTTGACTGGTCTTGGTGAGAAGGCGTTCTGTTCTGGTGGTGACCAAAGTATCCGTGGTGACTACGGCGGTTACCAAGATGACTCAGGTACGCACCACTTGAATGTACTTGATTTCCAACGTCAAATTCGTACTTGTCCAAAACCAGTTATCGCAGCGGTATCGGGTTGGGCAGTCGGTGGCGGTCATGTACTTCACATGATGGCAGACCTTACTATTGCAGCTGAAAACGCGCAGTTCGGTCAGACGGGTCCTAAAGTGGGTTCTTTCGATGGCGGTTGGGGTGCTTCTTACATGGCTCGTATCGTTGGTCAAAAGAAAGCACGTGAAATCTGGTTCTTGTGCCGCTTCTACGATGCACAAGAAGCACTGGACATGGGCCTTGTAAACACCGTTGTTCCTGTTGCTGACCTAGAAAAAGAGACAGTTCGTTGGTGTCGTGAAGTGCTTCAACACAGCCCAATGGCACTGCGTTGCTTGAAAGCGGCACTGAACGCTGACTGTGATGGTCAAGCAGGCTTACAAGAGTTGGCTGGTAACGCAACCATGATGTTCTACATGACAGAGGAAGGCCAAGAAGGCCGCAACGCATTCAACGAGAAACGTCGACCGGACTTCGACAAGTTCCCGCGTAATCCATAGTCTTTCTCCTCTTCAAAATGAGTCGCTAATAGCGGCTCGTTTTGTTTTGATGTTCCCCGTTTTTTAGGAAACTTTATGAACTCAGTGAATTCTCAGCGTCACGCTAAACTTTACCGTTATCAATTACCTATGGATAGTGGTGTGGTTCTTCGTGACAATAAGTTGAACGAACGTGTTGGCTATATCATCCAACTTGAGTGTGATGGTAAAACTGGTTTTGGCGAAGTTGCGCCTTTGCCCGGTTTTAGCCAAGAAGATGCCGAACAAGCTGGCATTCAGCTTCAACACGAATTAGAGCTTTGGAGCCACAATAAGCCTCAAACGCCTTTCGACGAGCTGTATCCTTCTGTCGCGTTTGGCTTTTCAATGGCGATGATGGAATTGCGAGGCGATCTTAACGCTCAAGGTAACTACCAAGCGGCGCCTTTGTGTACAGGCGATCCAGATGAACTGATTCCTGTATTGAATGAGATGGTAGGCGAGAAGGTCGCGAAAGTGAAAGTCGGCCTCTACGAAGCGATTCGCGATGGCATGTTGGTTAGCTTATTCCTTGAGTCGATCCCTGATTTGATTCTAAGACTTGATGCCAACCGTGCGTGGAAGCCAGAGAAAGCGAAGCAATTCATTAAATACATTTCGCCGTCAATGCGCCAGCGTATAAGCTTTATCGAAGAGCCTTGCCAAAAGCCAGAAGACAGTTTGGCCTTTGCCATTGACCATGGTGTGGCGATTGCGTGGGACGAGACACTGCAAGAAGCGGTGCGCAGCCCGGAATTTGATCTTAGCGACCTTACTGGTGTTAAAGCAGTCGTGATCAAGCCAACTCTTATTGGTTCTGTCGAGCGTTGCGTGGCAATCATTGAGCGAGCACAGAAGCTTGGAATGAAACCTGTATTGAGCTCAAGCATTGAGTCGAGCCTAGGTCTGACTCAGATTGCTCGTCTGGCGCAGCAATATTTGCCAAATGAAGTGCCGGGGTTGGATACGATTGGCTTGTTCAAGCAGCAGCTAGAGGTTTCTTGGCCGGGCTGTCAGTTGCCTGTCTCTACGCTTGAAAAGCAACAATTGATTTGGTCTTCTTAGACCGAGCTATTTGAATGGCTATTTAGTTAGCTTAACAAGTTCTTAATCTATTTTTGGTTATCATATGATGCGCCCACAATCTAATCATCCCCCGCTCTGGGTAAAGTGGGCGCAGCAAAACCCACTTCAACCAGCGTTAGTGACCACTCACCGCACTTATACTTGGCAGCAAGTGTTTGTGTTGGTTAGTGAGTACCAACAACAGCTATCTCATCAAGGCCTATCTGAAGGTGATGTACTGACGATTGTTGGTAAGAATCAAGCTGAAGTGATCCCTGTTTATCTTGCCGCACTCAATTTGGGTGTGGTTTGTGCGTTTACGATGCCTCAGCCTAGTTTACGCCTGAAGCAAAAGCTCGATTCCTTATATCAAGCAGATCAACAGAGCTACCTTTGGCTCTTGGGCAATAGCGGAATAGAGCAATCAGAGACTGCCGATTTGAATACTCAGTTGGTGACCTTGCCTTGCCTAAGTGAACTGAAGTTTGATGGTGATGATGAGCAGATAACGACACCTCAAGAATCCAATTTCAATCCGCAAAATCTAGCGAGCATCGCATTCACTTCAGGTTCTACCGGAAACCCAAAAGCGGTCGCTCATACACTTGAGCAGCACCTATGCTCTGCGTCAGGGCTGCTTGAGGTGTTTCGTTATCAACAAGGTGACACGTGGTTACTGAGTTTACCTATGTACCATGTGTCGGGGCTGGCGATAGTTCATCGTTGGTTGGCGGCTGGTGGTTGCATCAAAATAGGCACAGGTCAGCTTGAAACCGATATAGAAGAATGCAGTCATGCTTCATTGGTCGCTACTCAACTACATCGATTGTTAAAGAGTAAGCAAGCACTTACTTTAACGCATGTACTTTTGGGTGGTAGTCATATACCAGAAGCACTTGGGCTCGAAGCTCAACAAATGGGCATCGAAACATGGCTTGGATACGGCATGACTGAAGCGGCTTCAACCGTGACCGCGAAGCCCGTTGATGCCGGCAGCACCGCCGGTTTTGTCCTTAACCATCGCCAGCTAAAAATTGAAGAACAACGTATCTTTATTGGTGGCGAGACGCTCGCGTCCGGGTATTACTATCAAGGTAACTTAACGCCATTAGTTGATAAGAGCGGTTGGTTTGATAGCAAAGATCTTGGTGAGTGGCTTGGCGAACAAGTGTCGATTATTGGCCGTGCCGACAACCAGTTTATTTCTGGTGGTGAGAACATTCATTGCGAAGAAATTGAGCGAGTACTCAATCAATTGTCTGAGGTTAATCAGGCTTTTATTGTTCCCATTGAAGATGATGAGTTCGGATTTCGACCTGCAGCGATTGTCGATTGTGCTGAGTTGCCAACCAAAGAGTGGTTTATCGAGCAGTTAACTGGTCGTCTTGAACGGTTCAAATTTCCTATTGAGTATTATCGAATGCCTCAGCAGGAACAACATGGTATTAAGGTTTCGCGCGCTGGATTGGCGCAGTGGTTACAGCAGACCCGTTCTAAATAGAGCGAAGAGCAATAAAATGAAGCGCAATACACGGTGACTAGTCGTAATTGCGCTTCAGGGGGGTGTGACGGTGGTGAAGCCATCACAAATTCTTACTGTTTTATCTGGTCATTAAGGGTTTTATCTTTCCAGCTGGTTGTTTAGCTTAAGCGAGTGCCTTCTTCATTTGTTCAGCGACTTTATCTACCTTACCTAGACCAATGATAACTTGTAGACCACCTTTCCCAACCGGTACCACACCTGCCGCACCGAGTTTCTTCAGTTTCTCGCTGTCTGCTGCACCTGAGTCTTTCACAGTTAAGCGTAGACGAGTAATACAGTTATCGACTTCTAGAATGTTGTCTGCACCGCCAACCGCTTCAATGTAGCTGTTGGTTAGGTTAGCCAATGCTTCTGGCGTTTCAGTTTCTTTTTCTGCTTCCATCTCTTCACCACGACCTGGAGTACGTAGGTTGAACTTGATGATAGCGAAGCGGAAAATACCGTAGTAAAGCGCGAAGAACACCACACCTTGAACCAGTAGCATGTACCAGTTAACCGCGAGTGGGTTTTGGCTTGATAGTACTAGGTCAACGAAACCAGCAGAGAAGCCGAAGCCTGCCATCCATTCCATGCTTGCTGCAATGTAAAGCGATAGGCCTGTTAATACTGCGTGCAGTAGGAACAACACGGGTGCTAGGAACATGAAGCTGAATTCTAGTGGCTCTGTGATACCCGTGAAGAATGAAGCCATAGCTGCCGCAAGCATGATTGCGAATACTTGGTTTTTGTTTTTCGCATCAGAACAGTGATACATCGCCAATGCTGCTGCTGGTAGGCCAAACATCATGATAGGGAAGAAGCCCGCTTGGTACATGCCAGTTTTACCTGGAATACCCGTACCGTTAGCGATAGATTGCGCGCCGCCTAAGAAGTTTGGAATGTCGTTAATACCAACAACGTCGAACCAGAACACAGGGTAAAGAGCGTGGTGCATACCTACTGATAGGAACAAACGGTTGAAGAAACCAAACAGACCAGCACCCACCGCACCCATGCTTTCTAGTTTAATACCCAGAACGATCAGAGCTTCGTAAACAGCTGGCCAGATGTAAAGTAGAGCAAAAGAGAGAGCCATACCTGCGATTGAGGTCAGGATAGGAACCAAACGCTTACCGCTGAAGAACGCTAGAGCTTGAGGAAGTTCAACCGTTGAGTAGCGGTTGTAGATCTCAGCAGAGATGATACCCACAATGATACCTACGAATTGGTTGCTGATTTTGCCAAATGCCGCAGGCACTTCACTGAGTTCAACATCCATTAACTGAGCAACAGAGCCCGGAGCAAGTAGCGTGGTGACGACGAGGAACATCACAAAGCCAGACAGTGCCGCAGAACCATTCTTATCACGGCTCAAACCAAATGCGACACCCACCGCGAATAGAACCGCCATGTTGTCGATGATCGCGCCACCAGATTTGATCAAGAATGCGGCTAAGATACTTTCAGAACCCCAACCAACAGGATCCAACCAATAGCCGATCCCCATAAGGATTGCTGCAGCTGGCAGTGTGGCTACGGGAACCATCAATGCCTTACCTACTTTTTGCATATACCCGAGTATATTCATATGTGCCCCTAAGTTTGTAATTAATTTTTTTAATGTTTCTGCTCGTCAACGTATGGAGTCAAATATTGATCGAGGCAGGATTTTAAGTAACTGCGGTTATTAAAAACTTATTTCTTAATGCAAACAAACGAAACGGGTAGTAGTATGAATTAAAATTTTTAATGCATGAGTTCGTATGGCTAACCATCAATCTTTACTTAGAAATCTTCATACTTTTAATGTTGCTGCAGAGAAAATGAGCTTTACGCTAGCGGCTAGAAAGTTGCATTTGACTCAGGGAGCCGTTAGCCATCGAATCAAAGTGTTAGAAGGTGAACTCGGATTTAACTTGTTTGTGCGAGGGACTCGTAAACTGGAACTAACGGAAGAAGGTCAGCGCTTTCAACGAACGTTATCCAAGTCGTTAAGCTCTATTTTTGGTGAGATCGAAGACATTACCAACACAGACTTGTATGGACAGATCAATATCGGTACCAGTCCTGCATTTGCCAACAGTTGGTTACTGCCGAGGTTGGCTGATTTTAAACAGCGATACCCAAAGTTTAATCTCAATATTTTCTCGCAAGAAGAGCAGGATTTTCATCAAAATCATCTCGATGTCGCTATTTACTATGGTGCTGAAAATCTCAAAGACATGCATCGACAGCGCCTGTTTGGTGAAAAGTATATTCCGGTATGTACACCGAGTTACGCGGCTGAACACGACATCTTTGATGATGGCTTAGAATCGCTGCACCGGATTAATTTAATTCATGCACTAGGGTCAGATGTATGGCAGCGTTGGATTAAACACCACGGCTTAGATGTGAACTTGTTTGAGCAATTTTACTGTGTGAGCCACCGGGATATGGGCGTAAGAAGTGCCCTCAGCAATATCGGTGTCGCGATGGGGCGCTATCATTTTGTTAAGCAGTATGTTCAGACTGGTGAGCTGATAACACCTTATCCGAGCATGGATACAGACCAAGGGTATGACTTAATCTGCCCGCTAGGCACGGAAAAACGCCCTAAGGTAAGAACCTTTATTAAGTGGTTAGAAGGGCAGTTGCGCTAGGTTAGTTAATTTAGCAATTAGATAGTTCAAAACAGAATTTATTATCTTTATAACCATCCATCATAATAAGCCATATAAATAACGGATTATAGAATAAGGTCTTACTATGAAAATTGCCCTCACCATTGCGGTTTTACTGCAGATAGGCCAAGCAATCATCTCGTCAGGGTTGACTCGTTCGTTGGCTGAGCTCACCGCATTTGTGTTGGTTGTGGTACTTGTTTTAATGAAAAGAGAGAGCAAGAAGAGTGATAAGCCCCTGTTTGATTCGTGATTGTTACAACAAAGAATACCCTTACCACAAACGATAAAGGCAAAGCCCATTAGAGCTTTGCCTTTTTGTTTTGTTGCTCGCTAACTTGAGTGTCTAGTTCACCGAACAAACATCTAAAGCGTTTCTATGCGGGCTAAGCGAGAGTTAACCACGCCAATGAACCCGTTGAGATCATGACCCACATTGTAATACCAAACATCAGTGGTTTCGGCCCTGCCGCTTTTAACTTCTCAACTGAAATACCACAGCCAATTAAGAACAAACACACGACCAGTGCTCGCTTAGACACATCAAAGATTCCTTGATAGACCATCTCAAATTGTGGCAGTAAGTCACTCACCGCGATAGCGGCGCAATAGAAGAAAATGAAGTAGGGAACCGTAATCTTCTTTTGATCGTTCTTGAAGATCATCGCACTAATTAAAGCGATTGGGATGATCCAAAGTGCGCGAGCGAGCTTCAATGTTGTCGCTGTCGTCAGTGCTTCTTCGCCATACGCTGAAGCTGCACCTACTACAGAAGACGTATCGTGAATCGCTATCGCTGCCCAAGTACCAAATGTTTGTTGGCTGAGCTCAAGCGCGTGACCAATCATCGGGAATAAGAATAGAGCAACCGAGTTCAACACGAATACGGTGGCTAATGCCAAGCCAATCTGTTCATCGTCTGCTTTGATCGCGGGTGCCACTGCTGCTATCGCGCTACCACCACAAATCGCGGTACCAGAAGATATAAGATAGCCCGTAGTGCGGTCTAGCCCCATTTGTTTCGCCAAGAACCAACCAATGACTAATGTACCGATAATCGTCGTTACAATGAGCCCAATACCATCGCCTGTTACTGCTAATGCTTTTTCAAACTGAATACCAAAACCCAAGCCAACAATAGAGTAGGCCAGTAGCTTTTTGGTAAGCTTGCCGACTTCCAAGTGTTCAGGGACTAATCCTAAACTAGCAAGCAGGAAACCGATAACCAGGGCTGTCGGTGAGCTAACCCAAGGCGTTAAGCAAAACAGTGCAGCAAGATAAAATGGAACGGACTTTTTTAGGTTCATTGTATTTAGAGTCTTGTTTTGTTGTGGCGTTATTGTGATGAGACCACTATACGTTCAATAAAATGATAAGTAAGTCTAAATGAATTGAACAAACGTTAAGGAAAACTTAACGCTTGTTCAACTGATATGAATAAAGGGCTGGTTAACTAGCGTAATGATCCGCGAAGGTCAGAGACTGACTGTCGAAGCGTTTCACAAGAGGCTTGTTTAGGTGAAATCGGCTCGCCAGCTTCTATCTCTAGCTTAGTCCAGAAGCGAGTGGGTAACCCTTTGCAGGCACGGCCTTTGTAACGACTAAAGTAGCTACCCCATAATCCTTTAAGAGCCATAGGAATCACTGGGACAGGGGAACGTTTGATGATCAGCTCCATACCACGCATGAACTCAGCCATTTCGCCATCAGAGGTGAGCTTTCCTTCTGGGAAAATACACACGATGTGACCTTCATGCAGGGCACGCTCTACTTCTTTGAAAGCGTTTCGAATCGAGTTGCGGTTGGTCGCGGAGATTGGAATCACCCCAGCTCTTTTCAAGAAGCGTCGAATTGGCGGCAACTTGGTGTAATCCTCTTCCATCACAAAACGGATCAAGCGAGGGCAAACCGCACTCAGCAGCAGTGCATCCATATAACTCACATGGTTGCAGACAATCAACGCACCGCCCTTTTCTGGCAGGTGATGTAAGTTCTTATGTTTAACTCTGTACATGGTGTGAGTGACCACCCACGTAAAGAAGCGGAAAGCGTAGATAGGCACCTGATAAAACAGGTACAGCATCACCAAAGTGTTGCCCACTGCGAGCAAGATAAACAGCTGCGGAATTGAAAGATCTAGAACACTAAGGCAAACAATACCTAATACCGCACTTCCCACCATGAACAGTGAGTTGTAGATATTGAGCCCGGCAATCACTTGGGCACGCTCGTCGGGCTTGGCACGTAACTGCATCAGTGAATACAGAGGAACAATAAAGACACCGCCAGAGATACCCAGAAGCAGAAGGTAAGCAAACAGTGGCCACAGCTCTGAGTAGGTTACGAATTGATGGAAAGAACTAAAGTCAGGCAAAGACTCCGGGATGGATATCGCCATCAGAAGACCGAAGATCGAGATACCTAAGCTGCCCATTGGCACGATGCCGATTTCAATTCGGTGATTAGATAACTTATCACAAGCTAAAGAGCCGATTGCAATGCCTACCGAGAATAGTGCCAGTAAAAAGGCGACGGAGCTTTCAGTGCCGTTTAGATGCAGTTTAGTGAAGTTGGGAAACTGAGTTAGGTAAGCCGCACCAAGGAACCAGAACCAGCTGATAGACATCAGAGCTTGAAAGGTCGGGCGATCTTTTTTTGCAATCGCCAGTGTCGCGCGGGTCAGTTTTACAGGTTGCCACTTTACTTTAAGGTCTGGTGCATTACTTGGCGCTTGTGGGATAAACCAGCTTGATACATAGCCAAGCACGGCGAACGAAACAATACACACCGCAGCAATGAGCTTCGCGCCTTCTTCAGATGCAATGATGCCTGCGCCGAGAGTACCAATCAGGATCGCTAAGAATGTACCTGTCTCGACGAGAGCGTTACCAGATACCAGTTCTTTTGTTTCTAATTGTTGTGGAAGCAGGGCGTATTTCACCGGGCCAAAGAAAGCACTCTGCGTTCCCATAAGGAACAGGAGCAGAAGTAATATTCCGTAGCTTTCGTAGATGAATCCGATCGCACCCAGTGACATGATCACTACTTCGAGGAGCTTAACTTTACGGATAAACCACGATTTTTCGTATTTGTCGGCCAGTACACCAGCCAAAGCTGAAAATAGGAAGAAGGGCAGAATAAAAAGGCCAGCGGCCAAATTAATGAATAGATTGCTGGAAATAGGCAGCGTGTCTACGCTTGCGAAAGCAACAAACAGTAACAGGACATTTTTGAATATGTTGTCGTTAAAGGCTCCTAGAAATTGGGTAATAAAGTAGGGTAGGAACCTTTTTTGCGTTAACAGCGAAGATTGGCTGCTGTTGTTCATTGTCTTTCCTTGGATGATTACCAGTTGGTTAAGTAGTTTGAGACTAGGTTATTGATCAGCTCTTTACCATCAATAGGCTCAGAGGCGAAAAATTTATCATCAACGCTAAGTAGAGTAATTCCGTGTACTCCAGACCATAATACACGGCTGGCTTTAACGACTTCGCTTTTCGTATGTTCAGGAGCAATCGCTACTAGCAACTGTTCTAGCATGCCTGTCATTCTATCGATGCGGTTCGATTGCCATTCAGGAAGGTTTTCACCGTTCATGTTGTGCTCAAAGATAAGCTGCCAACGGTGAGGGTGTCTCTGTGCAAAATCGTGGTAGCAGTAGGCAAGGTTGAATAGAGCTTGTTGAGGGTTGCTCGATTGTTCAACAGTTGCAGCGGATTCTGACGCCAGTTCATCTAATGTTTGAGCGACCACATGCAAAAGCAGTAGGTTGTAGTTACCAAATACATTTACTAAGGTACTTGGAACGTAACCAATCATATTGGCGATTTTACGTAGACTTAGCTCGTGATAAGAGTGCTCTTCTAAGAAGTCGGTTACCGTTTTTAAGGTTAATTGCACTAATTGTTCGCGAGTATGATCGTTTCGTCTTGCCATGGGTACTTTCTATTAAATGAACATCGTTCAATATTTTAATGCTGCCCCTGAGTGCCGTCAATCCCTTCGCTAGTTTAGTAATCAATTAATAGCCGCAATATTATGATACATGTGTAAACACGGTGAATATTTCATTGTTCTTTGTTAACGAGTATGATTAAGGTGTCGAAAGATAAAAAACCTATAAAGGATAATAATGAAACGATTTTTCTCACTAGTCGCGATCCTGTTGGTAACAGTCGCGGTGACGCCAATCGCGGAAGCGAAAAAGTTTGGTGGTGGTAAGTCATTTGGCAAAAGCTTTAAAACGGCTCCAGCACCAAAACAACAAAACACGAATTCGATCCGTCAAGATCAAACAGGTAAGAACACAGCAGCTAACTCTAGCAAGAAAGGCCTTATGGGCGGTCTGCTAGGTGGTTTACTTGCTGGTGGTCTTTTAGCTGCATTCTTTGGTGGCGCATTTGAAGGTATCCAGTTCATGGATATTCTGATCATGGGTCTGATTGCTTTCCTAGCGTTTAAATTCCTACGTGGAATGTTGGGCGCGAAGCAGGGCTCAATGAATCAGCAGAATGCACGTGGCCAACAGCCAGCATTCGGCGGCATGGGTCAGAACAAGTTTGAACAACCTAAGCAACAACCAAATGTTCATAACTTCGAGCAAACACAACCTCAATCACAAGGCGCTGCTGGTGGTTTCGGTTTTGGTGCACAAAGCGATGTTCCACATAACTACCCACCGGGCTTTGATCAAGCGGCATTCATCAATGGTTCTCGTGAGCACTACCGTACACTGCAAGGTGCATGGAATCACAACGAGCTAAACACGATTGAAGAATACGTATCTCCAAGCCTATTTGAAGACCTAAAAGCTGAGCGTAATAAGCTAGACGGTGATCAGCACACAGACGTAATGTACGTTGATGCTGAAATCGTTCGCGCAGACCACGATGGTAGCAAAGCACAGCTAAGCCTTCAGTTTAGCGGTCGTTACCGTGACACAGCGGATGGCGTTGAAGAAGATATCATTGATATCTGGCATCTAGAGCGTGACCTAACAACTAACAATGCACCTTGGTTAATTGTTGGTATTCAAGGTTAATTCCAGGATTTAACTCAACATCAATAGGATGTAGTTATTCGGAATAACACCAAATAATAGAAAGCCCCTGCTGAGAAATCAGCAGGGGCTTTTTTGCGTCTAATGATATGTATCTTAGTTAAAGATTGGATTAACCTGAGACTAACTAACTGATTTTATTTGGATGTAATGAGTAATGACAAAGTTCTTTGAACCCGTATTGGAGCCTGAGGTTACTTTGCAGCAGAAACAGATAATTGCGAACGAATGCGAAGAACATGTATCGAGCAATTGTTTAGGCTGCGCTGCTTATCTGGTTTGTGAGCGTCATGCTGAAGTATGGGATCACTGATGTTTGAATGATTTAGCTCGATTAGTTATTTGTAGTAGCGGGTTAGTGTTTAGGAAGTTGAGGGTTGTTTTAGAAGACACGTTTAGTAAGAGATAAAGCTCAGAAACGAAAAAGCCAACTCAATGAGTTGGCTTTTCGATTTTCCAATTAAGGAGAATATGGTGGAGGGAGACGGATTCGAACCATCGAAGGCAGTGCCGGCAGATTT
>NZ_JBGONQ010000004.1:167286-193027 GCF_041439145.1 Vibrio sp. 1F255
GCCGGCAGATTTACAGTCTGCTCCCTTTGGCCACTCGGGAACCCCTCCAGGGTGTTTTTCCTAACTCATAATGGATAGGCTAAAGAGATGTTTTTCCCAACGCATCTCTCAAGTGCGGAGCGCATCATAGCAAACACGTTAAACCTGTAAAGAGTTTTTCTTATGGTTTTGTGTTGAATGCTGCCTTTTTGGGCAAAGATGGCGAAAAGTACGCATATTGCTCGGGAAGTGAACATCTATACTAAGGTTTACGTAGTGATAGGTAACACCTTGAGGTAACTCGCTTTCTACATTGTGTTTGGTTTGTGCAATTCGCCAAGAAACGTAAATGGAATTTAATCTAGATTTACACTTCTTGACGTTACAGCATTCATCAGTTGATAGAATACGGTTAATTTCATTTATAGATATTAATACCAATCGTAGTAAATAACATGTCATCCTAGCCTGTTAAAATGCTCGAGAACAGCGTCAGAAATTTTGATTGTAGAATAACTACTTATCGAAACTATCTGTTGAAAAGAGCTACCTTGTTCTCAAGCCTTTTCCCTACGCTATTTCTGACCACTTACTCACTGTGATTGGTATAAACCTTACTTGCAGACCATTATTATGAAGCATAAATCTGTTTTAACCCTGCTTAGCTTGTCTATTCTTATGGCGTCTCCAGCCGCACTAGCTAAACGCATGGGCCCTAGCACTGTCACTGTTGTTACTGAGCAAGTTGATATTCACCAAGTTAGCCAATCTCTTTCTTTGGTAGGTAAGTTAGAAGCAGAACAATCTGTGATCATTACCTCTGAAGTAGCGGGCAGAGTTGACTCTATCAACATCAAAGCCAATCAAGATGTCACCAAAGGGCAGATGTTGGTTCAATTAGATGACGACAAAGCAAAAGCTGCAGTTGCAGAAGCGCAAGCGTACCTAAAAGACGAGCAACGTAAGCTAGCGGAATTCCAACGACTAGTGAAACGTAACGCGATCACGCAAACTGAAATTGACGCTCAGAAAACCAATGTAGAGATCGCCAATGCTCGTTTAGCTGCTGCAAATGCCAACCTGAAAGATCTTCACATCAGCGCGCCATTCTCGGGCACTGTTGGTTTTATCGACTTTAGCCGCGGTAAAATGGTGACAGCAGGTACTGAACTCGTGACCTTAGATGACCTATCGGTAATGCAATTAGATCTGCAGATCCCGGAGCGCTACCTTTCTAAACTGTCTAAAGGTATGAAAGTAACGGCTCGCACTAGCGCATGGGGCGACACTCAGTTCACTGGTACTGTAGTAGGCATTGATTCTCGTATTAACGCTGAAACCTTGAACCTTCGAGTTCGAATCCACTTCGACAACAATAATGATTATCTAAAGCCAGGTATGTTAGTGGCGGCGGATATGGACTTCCCACCAGTTGAAGCGCCAATCATTCCAGTTCAAGCGCTTGAGTATTCTGGTACTAAGCGTTTCGTCTATGTTATTGGCGAAGATAACAAAGCGACTCGTACCGAAGTGTTCTTGGGTGCGCGTATCGATAACGAAGTTGTGATCGACAAGGGCATCGAGATTGGCCAGAAGATCGTGGTGCAAGGTATCGTGAACATGCGTGACGGAGTGTTGGTTCAAGAGCTCGCCGTTAATCGCCCAGCTAAACTTGATGAAAATACAGCAGCACAAGAAGGCGCTAACTAATGTTGTTATCTGATGTTTCTGTAAAGAGACCAGTAGCGGCTGTCGTATTGAGTCTGCTTTTGGTTGTGTTTGGTATTGTCTCTTTCAATAAGCTTGCAGTTCGCGAGATGCCTGATATTGAAAGCCCGGTGGTATCGATCAGTACTCGTTATGAGGGTGCGTCTGCCACCATCATTGAAAGTCAAATAACCTCCAATCTTGAAGACCAGTTATCCGGAATCAGTGGTATCGATGAGATCGAATCCACGACGCGTAACGGTATGTCGCGTATCACGATTACCTTTGAGCTTGGTTACGACCTCAATACTGGTGTCAGTGATGTTCGTGATGCCGTAGCGCGTGCTCAGCGTTCGTTGCCCGATGAAGCCGACGACCCAATTGTTTATAAGAACAATGGTAGTGGTGAAGCCTCGGTCTACATCAACTTAAGCTCGACGGAGATGGACCGAACGCAGTTAACCGATTACACCGAACGTGTGTTGATTGACCGCTTTAGTTTGATCTCAGGTGTGAGCTCGGTGGATATCTCGGGTGGCTTGTACAAAGTAATGTACGTGAAGCTGAAACCTGCTCAGATGGCGGGTCGTGGCGTTACGACCTCGGACATCACTTCTGCACTGAACAGTGAGAACATTGAAAGCCCGGGTGGTGAAGTACGTAACGATGCGATTGTGATGTCGGTTCGTACCGCTCGTTCTTACACTGAAGCGGAAGATTTCGAATACCTAGTGGTAAAACGTGCCTCTGATAACACACCTATCTACTTAAAAGACGTAGCGGATGTGTACATTGGCGCAGAAAACGAGAACTCGACCTTTAAGAGTGACGGCGTTGTTAACGTTAGTATGGGCATTGTGCCTCAGTCAGACGCGAACCCACTTGAGGTTGCTGACCTAGTCCATAAAGAAGTTGAAGCGATTCAAAAGTTCTTGCCTGACGGTACTCGTTTGGCTGTCGACTATGACTCAACTGTCTTTATCGATCGTTCGATCTCAGAGGTTTACAGCACACTCTTTATTACGGGTGGTTTAGTTATCCTCGTGCTTTACGTCTTCATAGGTCAAGCGCGTGCAACACTGATTCCAGCGGTAACCGTTCCAGTCTCTTTGATTTCGTCGTTTATTGCGGCTTACTACTTTGGTTTCTCTATTAACCTAATCACCTTGATGGCACTTATCCTGTCTATTGGTTTGGTGGTAGATGATGCGATCGTGGTGGTTGAGAACATCTTCCACCATATTGAACGTGGTGAATCGCCACTGCTTGCGGCTTATAAAGGGACGCGTGAAGTAGGATTCGCGGTAATCGCAACAACGCTTGTATTGGTGATGGTATTCCTGCCAATCTCGTTCATGGATGGCATGGTCGGTCTCTTGTTTACGGAGTTCTCGGTACTGTTGGCGATGTCAGTGATTTTCTCGTCTGTCGTAGCATTAACGTTAACGCCGGTTCTGGGTAGTAAGATCCTTAAAGCGAACGTGAAACCAAATCGCTTCAATCGATTTGTAGAACGTGTGTTTGGCAAGCTGGAAGCCGGATACAAAGCGGTATTGCGCCGTGCTTTAAACTGGCGTTGGGCAGCTCCAATCATCATTATCGCGTGTATGGGCGGTAGCTATGGCTTGATGCAACAAGTGCCGTCGCAACTGACGCCTCAAGAAGACCGTGGTGTTATCTTTGCGTTTGTTCGTGGTGCTGATGCAACCAGTTACAACCGTATGTCTGCCAATATGGACATCGTTGAAGAGCGCCTAATGCCGCTGCTTGGTCAAGGTTTCTTGAAGTCATTTAGTATTCAATCACCAGCGTTTGGTGGTAATGCGGGCGACCAAACGGGCTTCGTTATCATGATCCTGGAAGATTGGGATGAACGTGATGAAACCGCTCAGGAAGCGTTGAACGAAGTACGTAAATCTTTAAATGGTATTCCTGATGTACGTGTATTCCCATTTATGCCGGGCTTCAAAGGTGGTTCAAGTGAGCCTGTTCAATTCGTACTGGGTGGCTCTGATTACTCTGAGCTTCAGAAGTGGGGCGAACTGTTAAAGCAAGCGGCTGAAGACTCTCCAATGATGGAAGGTGCGGACATCGATTACTCTGAGAAAACACCAGAGTTATTAGTAACCGTAGATAAGCAACGTGCAGCCGAGCTAGGCGTTAGCGTTTCGGACATTTCAGATACGTTAGAGATCATGCTTGGCGGCCGTAGTGAAACCACTTTCGTTGACCGTGGTGAAGAGTACGACGTGTATCTGCGTGGTGATGAAAACAGCTTTAATAACGCGAACGATTTAAGCCAAATCTACATGCGAACTCAGTCTGGTGAGCTGGTTACACTCGATACGTTGACGCACATTGAAGAAGTGGCTTCATCGATTCGTTTGTCGCACTACAACAAGCAGAAATCGGTGACCATTAAAGCGAACCTAATGGAAGGTTACACGCTGGGTGACGCGCTCGATTTCCTTGATGAGCAAGCGATTGAGCAGTTACCAGGCGATATCTCAGTGAGCTACTCTGGCGAGTCAAAAGACTTCAAAGAGAACCAATCGAGTATCTTAGTGGTGTTTGCGTTAGCGATGTTGGTGGCGTACTTGGTACTTGCGGCGCAGTTTGAGAGCTTCATTAACCCGTTGGTGGTGATGTTCACCGTACCTATGGGTATCTTTGGTGGTTTCTTAGGTTTGGTGTTGATGAATCAAGGGCTCAATGTCTACAGCCAGATTGGTATGATCATGTTGATCGGTATGGTGACCAAAAACGGTATCTTGATCGTAGAGTTTGCTAACCAACTTCGTGACCGTGGCATTGAGTTTGAAAAGGCGATCATTGATGCTTCGGCTCGACGTTTACGTCCAATCTTGATGACGGCGTTCACCACACTAGCCGGTGCAATCCCATTGATTACTTCAACGGGCGCAGGCTATGAAAGCCGAGTAGCAGTGGGTACGGTTATCTTCTTCGGTATGGGCTTTGCAACTTTGGTTACTCTGTTCGTAATCCCTGCGATGTATCGACTGATTTCTGGCTCAACACGTTCTCCAGGTCATGTGGAAGCGGTTCTAAATAAAGAGCTGAGCCATGACAACGTGGGAAGAAGCAGTCACGGTTAATGAACACGCACGGCTAATGAACATGCAATAGTGTAACAATATTGAAAAGCCTGCGTTTGCTCCTAGCGAATGGCAGGCTTTTTTTGTATAACAAACAGAGCTCAACGAATTAATACAATAAATCGAATAAAGGAAAGTAAAGTGGCTGAATTTAAATACAAAGATCTTTCTCAAGAAGAACAAGATAAGCTGGATGCAGCAACCTTTCGTCGTCTGCTAGCACACTTAGACAATAATAAGGATGTTCAGAACATCGACCTTATGATCTTGGCGGGCTTCTGCCGTAACTGTTTCAGCAAGTGGTATAAAGCGGAAGCTGAGCAACAAGGCTTAGACTTGGATATCGATGACGCTCGTGAGCGCGTATATGGCATGACTTACGATGAGTGGAAACAAAACCATCAGCCAAAAGCGACGCCTGAACAACTAGCGGCGTTTGAAGCGAAGCAGAAGCCAGAATAATTTGTTCTCGCTAGAAATTGATGAATAGAACAAACCAAAAAAGAGCCCATCAGGGCTCTTTTTATTTTTTCGTCGGTGTTTGTTCTGTGGTTAAGCCAACTCACCCGTTTGCGAGAAAGCTTCTAGCTTCGCTGCATAAGGTTGTAGGTCACCGATATTCAGATTTACCCACTCGTCATTGAAGTAAGTGTCTAGGTAACGTTCACCGCTATCACATAGCAAAGTCACAATAGAACCTTTTTCTCCACGAGCTTTCATTTCACTGGCTAACTGAAGCACACCGTACATGTTAGTACCGGTTGATGCGCCAACCTTGCGACCAAGAATGTCAGATAACCAATGTGTCGTTACGATACTTGCTGCGTCTGGGATTTTACGCATTTCGTCAACCACACCAGGAATGAAGCTTGGCTCTGCTCGTGGGCGACCAATACCTTCAATCTTGCTGAATGTACTGCTTTTCACATTCACATTGCCTGTTTGGAAGTATTCGTGGAATACTGAGTTCTCAGGGTCGACAACACAAAGCTTAGTTTCATGCTGTTGGTAGCGAATGAAGCGGCCGATAGTTGCAGAAGTACCGCCAGTACCTGGGCTCATTACAACCCAAGCTGGAACTGGGTGATCTTCCATCTGCATTTGATTGAAAATCGAGTTCGCGATGTTGTTGTTACCGCGCCAGTCGGTTGCGCGCTCAGCGTAAGTAAATTGGTCCATGTAATGGCCGTTCAGCTCTTCTGCTAAACGGCGAGACTCATCGTAAATTTCATCTGAGCGGTCCACAAGATGCGCTTGGCCGCCGTAGAATTCAATTTGCTCGATCTTTTTCTTCGCTGTGCATTTTGGCATTACCGCGATAAATGGAAGGCCAAGTAGGCGAGCGAAGTAAGCTTCAGACACCGCAGTACTGCCCGATGAAGATTCAATGATCGTGGTTTCTGGGCCAACCCAACCGTTACAGATAGCGTATAAGAAGAGAGAACGCGCTAAACGGTGCTTTAAAGAGCCTGTAGGGTGTGTGCTTTCATCTTTAAGGTAAACATCAATGCCTTCGATACTTGGTAGATCGAGCTTGATAAGGTGCGTATCCGCTGAGCGTTGGTAGTCCGCTTCAATTTTACGAATCGCGTTGTTAATCCATTGATGGTCAGTGCACATAAACGTTCTCCTGATCGAGTGTAGGAATTCTTTGTAATTGGTATGGTTCTAATTTATCTATAATCGGAGAGAAAAACTTTGCCATATTTGCTTTGTTTTGCTTAAATTGTAGAAAATTATTCTCTTTAAATGCGATTTGGTGAAAGTGTGATAGATGCCGTAGATAAAAAAATATTAGGGTTACTGCAAGAAGACAGCACCCTGTCATTGAACGATATTTCTGAAGCGGTCAATCTCACTACAACGCCTTGTTGGAAAAGGCTTAAGCGCCTCGAAGAGAACGGTATTATTGAGAAAAGGGTCGCGTTATTGAACCCGGAAAAATTGGATCTTTCCTTTACTGCGTTCGTATTGGTGAAAACCAGTGATCATTCTCATGAGTGGTATGGTCGTTTTGTGAATACTGTGTCGGAATTTCCAGAAGTGATGGAGTTCTATCGCATGGCTGGCGAATATGATTATATGATGAAGGTTCAGGTTAAAGACATGAAGTGCTTTGA
This sequence comes from Vibrio sp. 1F255, assembly GCF_041439145.1. Classification (NCBI taxonomy): domain Bacteria; kingdom Pseudomonadati; phylum Pseudomonadota; class Gammaproteobacteria; order Vibrionales; family Vibrionaceae; genus Vibrio; species Vibrio sp. 1F255. The sequence goes on from NZ_JBGONQ010000004.1 coordinate 174,209, forward strand.
TGATTTCTATAAGCGCTTGGTGAATAGCATTGATGGTATCTCTAATGTGACCTCGACGTTTGCGATGGAACCATTGAAGTACACGACAGCATTGCCGCTTTAAGCTGCGCCTAGTAATAGATTAACTATCGCTTTAGTTTAACTATCTTCTCAGTTTAGATCTCGTCTCTGCGATAAAGAAAAGGATTTTTCATGTTTGCAAAAGTATCTACCGCTATCCAGCTGGTACTGGCGGTCGCCATTTTTTACTTGGGTTACACCATCTACTCATTGACTAATAAAGTCGGTGAAATCGTTGATACTTACCCGCAAGTTATCGAAGACATATCGGGCCTCACCAAAGGGCTCAAAGTAGAAGAGCTATTAGCGCTTGCAGAACATGTCAGCGATCTTGCTCCTCAGGTGTTAAACACTGTCGAAAAAGTTAGAAAGACGATCGATGATGTGAATCAAACCGTAGCCTCGGTCGACAACAAAATCCCTGCGATATTAGATGAAGTGAAAAATGTTCGAACGGAAGTCGAGCAGGTAAGAACCGATGTTATTCCACCAACATTAACTGAATTAAAGAGATACCGCGTAGACGTAATGCCACCAATGCTCGCTGAAAGTAAGTCTTACCGCGAACAGACTATTCCTGTCATCGTCACGGAATCTGAAATGCTACGAGCGGAAGTCCCAGGTATTTTGGCACAAGCTAATTTGTTAGCTGATAAGAGTAAGGAACTCGCTCAGGGAGCCGCTGAGGGCGCGGTGAAAGGCGTAGTGTTATCGCCATTTAACCTTCTACGAGACGCAGGTGATGGCATTAAAACGCGAGTTCAAGGCGAGTTTGAGCCAACGTTAGAAGTTGAGTAGGTTTTATTGATTTTTGCGTGACGAGTTTTCTTAAGCGTCATTAAAGAAAGAGGCTAGGTATTAAACCTAGCCTCTTTTTGTTTGTGCGTATTTGGGGCTTGTAAGAAGCGTTTATCCGCTATTTATTTGAGTGCTATTTAATAAAACGCATCACACCTTCTTGTACTGCTGTCGCTACCAGCTCACCTTTCTGGTTGAAGATCTCGCCGCGCACTAGGCCGCGAGTGTTCGCTGCCGTTGGGCTTTCAATCGCATAAAGCAGCCATTCGTCCATTTTGAATGGGCGGTGGAACCAGATTGAGTGGTCAATCGTCGCCACTTGAAAATTTGGCGTCATGATAGAGACTTCATGTGGGTGAAGCGCCGTCACTAAGAATCCCCAATCCGATGCGTAGGCAAGCAGGTATTGGTGGATCAAGTGGTTGTCTGGCATCGCGCCATTCGCTCTTACCCAAAGGTATTGTTTCGCTTCCGTCTTCTTAGGTTTCAGTGGGTTTACCACCGTCACCGGACGCATCTCAATCGGCTTTTCGCCACAGAAGGTTTTGCGCAGTTTCTCTGGTAAGAATTCCGCAATGTGGCTCGCTAATTCAGTTTCTGAGGCAAAGTTCTCTGGTCCCGGAATATCAGGCATTGAAATCTGGTGCTCAAACCCTGGCGCATCGCCATGATAAGAAGCAGTGAGATAGAAAATAGGGCGGCCATTTTGAATCGCTTTTACACGGCGTGTGCTAAAGCTGCGTCCATCTCGTAGGTTCTCAACATCGTAAATGATTGGCTTTTCAGGATCGCCGGGAAACAGAAAATAACTGTGGAACGAGTGAACACTACGGTCGTCTTGAACGGTATAACGAGCAGCAGAAAGCGCTTGTCCCAATACCTGACCGCCGTATACCTGTGGTAGGCCTAGGTTCTCACTTTGCCCACGGAATAAACCTTCTTCCAGTTTTTCTAGCTGAAGTAAACTTAGTAATTCTTGTAAAGGTTGACTCATCGCCAGCATTCCTCTTGGTAAAATGGGTGTCAGATTATGGTGTTAATCATTTAGCTTAGTCAGATATCTGTCAATAAATCATAGGGTTTCAAGACAGAATATGAAAGCTCTCTTATAATTGGTGAGTAGATTTGCCGAGTCCGGCAAACATGTTGAGAGAAATTGAATATGAAAAAGGCTCTAATTCTTATTACGTCTTTAGTATCGTTTGGCCTACTTGTTGGTTGCCAAGCAACATCAGAAACGAGCGCTTCTCAAGAAGTGGTTGCAGAGAACACTCAAGTGATTTCAGGAACAGTAAGCTACCGTGAAAGAATTGCATTGCCAGAGAATGCAGTGGTTACCGTTACGCTAGAAGATATCTCACTGGCTGATGCACCATCGACGGTTATAGCAACTCAAGAGTTCACCACAGACGGTAAGCAAGTACCGTTCGCATTCGAGCTGAGCTACGACAACGACAAAATTAAAGCTAACCACCGTTACAACATGCGCGCATCGATTCATGTTGACGGTAAACTGCGTTTCATAACGGACACGATTAAGTCAGTAATTACTGATGTAGAAAATACACAGCAAGCAGACCTACGTTTGGTTGGTGTTCGTTAATCAGAAATCGATGCCACTGTTAAGGCATCTTGATTGGCTTAACTTAGCCAGTTGAATTGACGATTAGTGGCAGCTCTAGGGCTGCCATTTGTATATTCTGAGTTTAACTTTTCCTGCATCACTCACCTCAACCCCTTCTTTAACCAAATGCTGCTTTTGTCTGTCGAACGAATCAGCCTTTAAAGATATTTCACCCTTGCTGTTTATCACTCGATACCAAGGCAGTTTGCTACCTTCTGGCAGGTTACCCAGCGCTTTACCAACATGGCGCGCATAGCCCGGAAATCCTGAAAAACGTGCTATGTCTCCATAAGTTGTTACTTTCCCATATGGAATTTGGTGAATCACAGCAAAGATTTGGCTTAAAAATTGGTCCATACTAAATGTTCCTAGTTCATTAATACCACGGATCGGTAGAAGGAGAGGGCTATGGTATTTACAACGTTTCAGTTCTTGATAACCACATTATTAGCGGTTGTCTGCGCGAGAGCAATCAGTTTAAGTGAGGGAGATATCCCAGTACTTGCAATGGTCATTCCTGCTTTATGGATTTTGCCGCAAGGAGGCATCGCAGGATTAGCTTTGCTTGTCTCCATGACCACTTATGGATTAACGCTACCGCTACAACCCATAACGCTCTCAGTCAGTGTATGGGTACTGTTCCCACTATTGATGGTGGTCTTTTCAAAACGCAGCAGTTTGTCGGTCGTGATTATTTCTGGCTTGATCGTCGCAACGCTACAAGTCGGGATTATGGTGACCCAATCCGCAGGTAAGCTTGAAGGCGTTCCTTGGGTTACCACACTACAAACCTTGTCAATCATCGTTATTTGGTGGGCGGCAAATCATCTTAAGCCAGCCAGCCGACACAGCTGGTGGTCATTAGGCTTGATACTTCCATTATGGATGGCCGATTTACCTTATGCCGCTTTGGTTGCTTTGTGTGTAACGGGCATCATGGCATCGATGGAAACACTGACGCGCTTGAAAACGTTCCGCTGGAATAAACTATTGTGTTGGACATTGCCGACGGTTGGTTTTGCGGCACTGGTGATTACCCCAAGCATCGAAGTGCCTAGTCCAGTCTTTGTGGTGTGGTTATGTCTATTAGGCACCGCGTGGATGACAGACTACATCATTCGTACAGAAGATAACGAAGACATCGATATCTAGTACGTAGATAACCCGAACCTTACAAATGCAGGTAAATGGTGAATTTACCTGCGATTTTCTAGTGGTTTGAATAAAGGATAAGCACTTAGACAGCAATTGTTCAAAAATAGGGTGGAAGGGCTTGCAATGGTTGCTGTGATGCTTAATAATCCAATCACTCTTTGAGGCAAGCCTCTTAGAAAACGAATCTATGGGGGCCTGGTCCTCCCGCAACAATAGCTCGTGAACTCGGTCAGGCCTGGAAGGGAGCAGCCGCAGCGAGTGACTTGTGTGCCGGGATGTGGCTGGGTTCCCACCCCTTATGAAGCCTGCAATATATGTTCGCATAAATTGCAGGCTTTCTTCATTTCTGCATCATAAGTCTTCATATTTGCACCATAAGTCTTCATAGTCTATTTTTTGTTGTAGGTTTACAACAAAAGTGATTTGCTATGTTCGACCAAACCAAGAAATCATCTCACGTACACAACATCTGTAAGTTCATGAGCTTGAAGAATGATGCTGTTGTTCGCACTCTCTCCATTTTAGAGTTCGATTTCTGCTTTCACCTCGAATATAACGCAAACATTAAAAGTTTTACCTCTCAACCTTTTGGCTTCCACTATCAATTCAATAGTCGTAAGTGCCGATATACCCCAGATTTTTTAGTAACAGATCACAACGAGCAGTCAACCCTCTTCGAAGTAAAACACTCTAGTCAGATTCTCAAACCTGATTTCAGGAATAGATTTGAAGAGAAACAAAGAGTTGCGTTGAATGAGTTCAACAGACGCTTAGTTTTGGTTACTGAGAAACAAATTAGAATGGGACCGACGTTAGATAACTTTAAGTTACTGCATCGTTATTCCGGATTGCGAACTGTGACTGAGTTTCAAAAGTTAGTGTTAGCGTTTATTCAACGTAAACAAATGGTGCAGCTACAAGAGGTGTCTTTGTATTTCGGATTATCGGAACAGGACACACTTATCTCTACTCTTCCTTGGATCTCTTCGGGGCAAGTTCAAACAGACGTCAACAATATTGGCTTTGGCCTCGAAACTTACGTTTGGTGCTAACTATGCCATCGGACTCTAATAACATATTTGGGTTCTTTGATGAGTTTGAAGCTTCAGAAGGAGAGTCTCAGCCGCTTCCAATAGAGCTAATTCATGAACCTATTGAAATCTCCTCAACTATTGATTCTCAATCACCGAAGGTACAGCAAGAAGTTATCCGTCGTATCAAAATCATCGCGTTCGTAGAGAAGCGTTTAAAAGGCGGATGGACCGAGAAAAACTTGAACCCTCTCTTAACTCTTGTGGAATCGGAATTACAACTCATTCCCCCGAGTTGGCGAACTTTAGCAACTTGGAAAAAATCTTACTTTGAAGCGGGTAAAGACCCATGTGCGCTTATTCCTAAGCATACGTTTAAAGGCAATCGACAAAAAGAGTTCGATTCTCAATCTTTAGTTGATGAAGCAATTAACAGCGTATACCTGACTCGTGAACGCTTAAGTGCTGCTGAAGCATATCGATACTATAAGAGTCGAGTGATTCAATTAAATCGTGGGATTGTCGAGGGGAAAATAAAACCAATTGCTGAACGTTCTTTTTACAATCGAATACACGACTTACCTCCTTATGAGGTAGCGATTGCAAGGTTTGGTAAACGATACGCAGACCGAGAATTTCGCTCGGTTGGTCAGCAAGTAGTTTCGACCAAACCAATGGAGTATGTCGAAATTGACCATACACCAGTCCCAGTAATTTTGATTGATGACGAGCTAGATATTCCTTTGGGACGACCCTATCTGACGATGCTATATGACCGCTTCAGTAAATGTATCGTTGGGTGCAGTATCAACTTTAGAGAGCCTAGTTTTGACTCTGTCAGAAAGGCGCTATTGAACTCGCTACTAGATAAGAGTTGGGTAAAGCAAAGGTATCCATCCATTGATAATGAATGGCCTTGTCACGGCAAAATTGACTGTTTAGTTGTCGATAATGGTGCTGAATTTTGGAGTCAAAGCTTGGAAGATTCGTTACGGCCTCTAGTGTCTGACATCCAATACAGTCAAGCAGCTAAACCTTGGCGAAAGTCAGGGATCGAAAAGCTGTTTGATCAGATGAATAAAGGGTTAGTGAATTCACTACCTGGAAAAACATTCACCAACCCTACTCAACTACAAGATTACAACCCAAAGAAGGATGCGGTGGTTAGAGTTTCTGTATTTCTTGAATTACTTCATAAATGGATTGTCGATTATTACCACATGGCACCAGATTCAAGAGAACGTGATATTCCATACCACAAGTGGAACCAATCGGAATGGACTCCCTCCTACTACGTTGGTGCTGAGAAGGAGCAGTTGAGAGTTGAGCTAGGTTTGCTTAGACACCGAACTATTGGAGTGGTAGGGATTAGACTACATAACTTACGTTATCAGTCCTCCGAACTTATTGAATACCGTAAATATTGGGCATCTAACAATGGTAAAAAGCTTTTTGTTAGGACCAAAACAGACCCCTCTGATATCAGCTACATCCATGTTTACCTAGAATCGGAAAAGAGGTACATAAAAGTTCCAGCGGTAGACAACTGTGGATATACAAAAGGACTGTCCCTTTTTGAACATGAGCGCATACAAAAAGTACGCAGGCTTAACACTAAGCAGCTTGCTGATGATGAGGCGCTTGCGGATACATTTCTGTATATGAAGAAGCGTATTCAGGAAGAAACCGATAGGTTCCGCAGTGCCAAAAGTAATAAGGGTAGCTTGCCTAAAACGGGTAACACTTCGAAATTAGCAAAATTTAATGATGTGGGCTCAGAGGGGCCAAGCTCAATCAGTACGGCTCCGGCCAAAAAAGAAGCTGCGGTCGTGTTCGATGTTTCAGAACAAGTAGCTGATGATGATTTTGAAGATATTGAGGGGTATTGATTTGAACTTAACATCTAGACAGTTTGAGCAACTAAAATTCTTTGAAACCAGCTTTATCGAGTATCCAGCTATAACTGAAATCTACTCCATTTTCGATCAGCTTCGTTTTAATCACTCCCTTGGAGGTGAACCGGAGTCTTTCTTGTTAACTGGTGAGGCCGGAAGTGGAAAGACGGCTTTGATTAACAACTATCTATCACGCTTTCCGTCGAGTTGCACTTGGAGCAAACAACCTGTTCTTAGCACCAGAGTGCCAAGCCGTATAAATGAACAGAACACGCTTACGCAGTTTTTAGTCGATTTAGATGGAAAGTCTGGGGGAAGAGGTACTCGACGACGTAATGAAATTGCTCTTGGTGAGGCTGTTGTAAAGCAACTTAAACGTAAATCTGTTGAGCTGATTATCGTTAATGAAATTCAAGAGCTTGTGGAGTTTTCTACAGCAGAAGAAAGGCAAGCTATTGCTAATACGTTCAAATATATAAGTGAAGAAGCAAAAGTCTCGTTTGTGCTGGTTGGTATGCCATATGCTGATGTAATAGCGACAGAGGCACAATGGAATTCGCGATTAAGTTGGAGACGAAAGATTAACTATTTCAAGCTGTTGAAAGCTAACAGCCATTCGAGTGGAACGGCATCTTATAATTTTGACTTGGAGCAAAAAAAGCACTTTGCTAAATTTGTCGCTGGTTTGAGTGCGAGGATGGGCTTTGATGAACCGCCAGTGCTTACAAAAAATGAAGTGTTATATCCTTTGTTTATTATGTGTAGAGGGGAGTGCCGAGCGTTAAAGCACTTCTTGAAAGACGCACTACTTATGAGTTTCAATGAGAACGTCGATACGATAGACAAAGAGATATTGTCGCGCACGTTTTCATTTAAGTTTCCCTACTTTGATAATCCCTTTAATTGTCCTGTAGAGGAGCTTCGTCTTCATCAAATTGACTCTGGATCGTCTTACAACCTAAATGCCATTACTTCAGAAGATAAGATTCTCGCCCCTCGTTTTACGGATGCAATTCCGTTGAGCATGCTATTGAGCAAAAATGGACTTAAAGCTTAAGTATTACTTCTCGCTCTTTAGGCTCTCCAGTAACACCGCCTTCTCTTCATCACTCATCTTATCAATGGCACATGCTAACTCAGCGCTCAATTCGCTCCTACAGAAAAAGTAGTTTAGCGGCACATCTAACTCTTCAGCCATACGTTCAAGCGTACCAATATCGGGTACATGTCTGCCTTTTTCGTAATGATTCATACGACCGCTAGCAGAACTCTGCTCCATACCAATTTTCACCCCTAAATCTTTTTGGGTGATCTTGGCTTTTTTACGCGCAGCTTTGAGCCTCGCTGGGATTGGGTTGTCTTTTTGCACTTACACATTTCTTTTCAACCTTTAGATAACTTAGATTGTCTAAGTTTTACTGATTTTTGTATACTTAGCAATCCTAAGTTTTTATTGCCTGTAAGAGTCACATGAAGAAAGTAACCAGAATTAACCCTCACATGTTTAACCTATTGATTGAAAAAGGGATGGACAATTTCTCCGTCACAGAAGCTAGGGATGCTTTGTTAAACGGTACTTCAGCCTTCCCGAGCAAGGTCGACGCGCGAAAGTATGTTTATAAACAACTTCTATCACTTGAGGAGAAAGGTTGGCTTTCTGTTATTGGGACTCGTAGAGACAAACGTTACCATCAAACTAACGAATTCAAAGCGCTCACAGTTGAGCCTAGATCGGGTCGAAATAGGCAAGCTAAAGTCGATTCAATGGCTGTTCAAACTTCGGAGTACTCTATACATGCATTAGAGCAAGAGAAGAAACAGTATGAAGGCGAGTTGGCAATTACTCTAGGCGAGATTGAGGAATACCAATCGTTGTTAATGCGTTTCCCAAACAATAAGCAAGATATGCAGCCGCTATTTAATGCGGCAAGAGAACGCTCAGCCAAGCTATTAGGCAGAATTAATGCACTAACCAACTGGATGCAAGTCGCGCAAAGTAAGGCTCCTCAATGTTAAGAGCATGGCAAGCCGAGTGTGCAGCTCAAGCTATCGAGAAATTCACTTCAAACAAGTATTCACACTTCTTCTGCCAAGCGACTCCTGGAGCGGGTAAAACCGTTATGGCCGCCGAGGTTGCGAGACGGTTATTTGAACAAGGCATGATTGACTTAGTGCTGTGTTTCTCTCCTTCACTGACTGTTGCAGAAGGGATGCAAAAGACCTTTTCATGGAAACTGGAATGTTCTTTTAATGGAGGCTTGGGTTCTCTTGGGGGCTCTTATACCTATCAATCCATCCGTTTTTTAGATGAAAACTTCTGGAACACCGTCAGTAAGTATCGAGTACTAGTGGTATTTGATGAGATCCATCATTGCTCGTTTGATGATGAGGGACGGTCAAATTCATGGGGGCTAGAAATCGTCTCGAAGATCCAAAGCTTTGCTCGTTATACTCTGGCGCTGTCGGGCACTCCTTGGCGTTCTGATCGGTTACCTATTGTCATGGCTGAGTATTCTGATCCTGAAGGCAAGGTTGTTTGCGATTATCAATACGGCTTGCAACAGGCAGTTGAAGATAAGGTATGCCGCCGCCCTAAAATCGTTTTAATCGATAATGAACACCTGAGCGTTAAGGCTAGCAGTGACAATCAACACTTCGCCTCTATTCTTGATTGCCTTAAACAATCCGATGTCTCTTATCAAAGCGTCATCCACAACGAAGATGCTATGAATTACATACTAAATAGCGGCTGCCAAAAGTTAGAGCAGATAAGGGAAGAGTCCCCAAGTGCTGGAGGCTTGGTGGTCGCCTCTTCTATTAAGCACGCTAAAGACATTCAAAAGCGACTTGTTGAGCACTTTAATCAATCAGCATGCATAGTGACTTATCATCATGATAATCCGTTACATGAAATTGAGTCCTTTCGTCACTCAACGGTTCAGTGGATAGTGAGTGTTGGGATGATAAGTGAAGGAACGGATATCCCTCGGCTTCAGGTTTGTTGTCATATGAGCTCGGTAAAAACGGAACTGTACTTCAGGCAAGTCCTTGGAAGGATATTGAGAGTTAATGATTCACCCAATCAAGAAGCCTGGTTGTATACCTTTGCCGAAGAAAGTTTGATTGGGTTTGCTGAAAGAATTGAGCAGGATATTCCTGATAGCTGCATGTACATTAAACAAGATAACAACGTACCGAGTGGTGTTGATGAAATACGCCTGCAGTCAAGCACTGTATCGGAAAGCGTTCAATCTAATCGACCCCAACCAAGCTTACTTAGTTGGGGAGAAACTTCAGATATGATGAATTCAAATAATGCAGGGTTCACTTTAGCATTTGATGAACTGAGGTTAGGCCAATTTAAACAGCGAGTGATCGCTGCATTTATCTAAATAGATTCCGCTTCAATCTCTTTCAGTGTTTTGCCTGTAGCACTTCTCCAGTAATCGGGTCCGCTGTAAGGGTAACCAAGTAGTACTGCGGCGGCTTGAGATGCTCTCGGCTCCAATAATTTTTGCCCTAGATAATCAATAACATTACCGCTCGGTGATCACAGACATAGTAGACACGTTTGCAACAAACTTTTGGACAACGACGAGTTACGATCTTTCGAGCTGCCCAACCTTTTCGCATTACTTTATTTTTATCAGCTTACGCTTAAATATAATCTTGCCCATTCTTAAAGCGTTTACATTATAATGATGCAGAAATTATTTAACAAAATGTCTCATTCGAGCCTCTCTCGGTGTCTGGTCGAATACTTGTTTGAACTTAGTGGAGAAGTAATTACTGTCCTGATAACCAACCCTAAATGCGATATCTGTAATAGATTGATCAGTATAGAGAATATCGGAAAACGCTTTGCTGGTGCGTATGTAATGCAGATACTGATTAAAATTCATGCCCGTTAATTTCTTAATGCTGTTTGTTAACTGACGCGAAGACAGTTTGACCGCCTCGGCTACATCATTAATTTCATTAACGCTAGCATAGTACTGCTGGATATGAGATAGGGCGTAAATGACTTTGTCGTTGCTATTAAGCAGATCTGCGTCTTTCATTTTACCTCGCCACAGCTCAACAATAATCTGCTGAAAAATGAACTGAGCAATCATTCGTGACTCTTCACTGTCGATATGTGACTCAATATGCAAGCGTTCGATCAGCTGACGCACACTTTGTGCGGTGTTCTCATTAATAAACCAGCCTGTTTCTCTTTCTGATTCGCATGGCATAAAACGCTTCAGATCCGAGCAGACTTGCAACTTATCTTTTTCAAACAGGACATTACTTAAATAGAGATTATCCACAGAATCGAATAGGTGACGGTCTTCCTTTTTCACAAAGCAAACGTAGTTTTTGCTTAGGTTCATAGGCACATCATTCATGACATGTGTACCACAACCCTCTGAAACAATAATGATTTCTTCAAATGAGTGTGCGTGCTCAGGATAAGGTTCCTGAGGGGCTCTAAGCTCGGTAGTGACCGGACTATTTGAGTTCATAAAGAACTCTCTCGATTTAAGATAGATCATTTTTACACCTCTTTCTCCCACGGGTTAAATGTAGAGGCTTAGACTTTTGCGTACCTAGTCTAACATCTCACTTTTGCTCACTCTTTTATTGATATTTTCAAAAGTGTGAAGGCAAAGTTGCTCACCTTAAAAAACTCACCAAAATACCCTCTTACCTATGTTAATTCTCCAAGGTTAAAATTTACCAAGTTTGTAAGCTGACCCTAATCCTTCTGATGACAAATCACCAATGTCAGAAGTTCAGGGCAAAAGTACATTAACGTTAAAAAAATAAAAACAAAGACATAAAAAACAATAGCTTACGAATAGCAAGGAGACAATCATGTCTGAAACTATTACCTCTACACAAACGCAAGAAACAGAAGTTACCCTCAATGAATATGAACAAGAACGAGTGCCCAAACACAAACTGCTTGGCTGGCGACACTTTCTTGGCTCCTATTCTGGCGAACACGTAGCCGGTACCGAATTTGTTATCGGTGCTGCTTTTGTCGCCTGGGGAGCCAGTACGTTTGATATTCTGATGGGGTTATTGGTTGGTAACCTAATGGCAGTTCTGACATGGGCATTGATAACCGCGCCGATCGCAACCCAATCTCGATTAACAGTTTACGAATATTTACGCAGAGTCGCTGGCCCTAGCTTCAACAAAGTCTACAACGTGGTTAATGCAGTGTTGTTCTGTGCATTAGGTGGAGCGATGATTACCGTGTCAGCCTCTGCAGTACGTATTTTATTTGATATTCCAGCGCAAACTCACTGGTATCCAAATAGTGCCGCGTTTATTGCTGTTGCACTCGCTGTAGGTGCTATCGTGGTCGCCATTGCGGTATTGGGCTTTCAAAAATGTGCTCAGTTCGCAACCGTCTGCTCACCTTGGCTACTGATTATCTTTGTCACTGGCGGCATGGTAGCCCTTCCTGCACTGAGTAACGTTGGTAACGGTGAAACCTTTACTGGATTTGGCCAGTTCCTATCTCTGGCGGATCAATACATCTGGACAGGACAAACGCCCGATGGTTCACCATCGATGACGTTCTGGCAAATCGCCGCTTTCGCTTGGGTATGTAACCTAGCAATGCACGGTTCTTTGGGTGACATGGCGCTACTACGTTTCGCGAAGAGTGCAAAATACGGTTACTTCTCAGCGTTTGGTATGTTCTTTGGCCACTACATTGCATGGATTTGTGCTGGCGTAATGGGTGCAGGTGCGATGCTGCTAATGCAAACCGGCATGGCTAATCTTGATGCAGGCGGTATCGCTTACGCAGTGCTTGGCTCTACAGGTATTGTTGCTGTTATTATCGCAGGCTGGACAACCTCAAACCCAACGATTTATCGCGCAGGTTTGGCGATCCAAAGTATCTTCCCGAATAAATCACGAGCATACATCACGACTATCGTTGGTGTGGTTACTGCGGTTATTGCTTGTTTCCCATTCGTATTCACCCGTCTGCTAGACTTTGTTGGCTACATGGGCCTGCTACTTGCACCAGTTGGCGCGATTATCGTTTCGGAGCACTGGGTATTTAAGAAAATTGGTCTGACACCGCTATGGTCTAAGTACCAAGGTAACGACCTAAACAAAGCTGCACTGATCACTTGGGCAATTGGCGTTGTATTCGCAGTTACCTGTGAGCAACTAGGCTTCTTGCATTTGTTCTTCCTATTCGTCCCAACTTACCTGCTATCTATGGCGATCTACATCATGTTAGCAAAATCAATGGGTGCGGCTGATGACTACACTCAACAGGAAGAGGAGTACCAAGAAGAACTAAAACAGCGTGAAACGTATCATGCAGAGCTAGCGAAACGCGAAGAAGCACAGCAAACAGAAGCAAAACCGGCCTGTATGCTAGAGAGAGTATCTGGAGTAGTTGCTCTGGCATCTTTAGCGGCTATCGTGATTTCAGCACTGAACGTGTGGGGAGCTGGCGCTGACTATCAAGTTGCCTTCGAATCCTTTAAATCTTTCGCGATTTATCCAACCATCACTTACTTTATCACAGCAACCACTTGGATCACGCTGCGTGATAAAGCATAGGAGATTTAACTCATGGATAACCTGATTCGAAAAGCTTTTGTCATGCAGTTAAATGAAGACTGTAAGGCAGAATACAAAAAGAGACATGACGAAATCTGGCCAGAGTTGGTGGACGTATTAAAAAGTCACGGTGGTCATAATTACTCCATCTTTCTCCATGAAGGTACCAACCAGTTGTTCGGCTATGTCGAAATCGAGAACGAGGATCGCTGGCAGCAAGTTGCCGAAACGAAAGCCTGTCAAAAATGGTGGTCTTTTATGCAGGACATTATGGCGACAAACTCCGATAACTCTCCTCAATCAATTCAGTTAGATTCCGTTTTCTATCTTGCCTGAGACACACTCTAATAACCAAGCCCCGCATTTCGTGGGGCTTATTATTTTTTAGCCAACCAAATGTTATGTCCTCCCTGTGGTTTCAAGCAGTAAAGAGCTTGAATAAGTAAGAAAAACCACACCTTTTACACGTCTATTTCACTTCACTTAACCCCAAGTTTATCTGGCCTCAACGCGTTAATGCAGAACCTAGTGAGCAAAAGTTTGAAATACCGCAAGAGCTTCTTGAGAAAAACGCACCAAATACGAATTTGCAGGGGGATTTTTGAAGTTATTCAAGCGAAAAAAACGGTGTAATACCTTTAAAGAACAAGAGGGTTAATCATGATGAAGGCTGTGATTGCAATAGACCTTGGGGCGTCAAGCGGACGTGTCATGGTCGGTTATCTGAACAACGGAAAAATCGATCTCGAGGAGTTTCATCGTTTTCAAAACCAGCAAGTGATGCATGGTAATGAATCGTATTGGGATCTCTACTCCATCTTGGAAGAGATTAAAGTAGGCATCAATAAAGTACTTGCGATTGGGGTAGAGATTACATCTCTGGGAGTTGACACTTGGGGTGTAGATTTTGTCTTACTGGATAAATTTGGTCGTCACCTTGGCGAGTTCGTCAGCTACCGTGATGCGCGAACTGAAGGTACGTTAGAAAAGCTACTTGAAGACAGTCAACTGACACGTGAGGAAGTCTATCAGCAAACTGGGATTCAGTTTTTACCATTCAACACACTTTACCAGTTGAAAGCGATTGTTGACCAGCAGCCGGAATGGTTCTCAGATATCGATACGTTGTTGTTTATTCCTGATTACCTGAACTACAAGCTCAGTGGCGTTAAGCATTGTGAGTATACCAATGCGTCCACCAGCCAATTATTGGAATGCAAAGATAAGATTTGGAGCAAACCATTACTGGATGCTTGTGGCGCAAAGATGGAATGGTTCCTGCCACCTAAAATGCCTAACCGCATTATCGGACAATACCATGTAGGTGACGTACAAATTCCGGTCTGCTCTGTGGCAAGTCACGACACCGCTTCAGCCGTGGCCGCGACCCCTATCGCACATGACACGATGGCTTACCTGAGCTCAGGTACATGGTCTCTGGTAGGGATTGAAAGCTTCGAACCCTACACCGGTGAGCTCGCATACCAATACAACCTGACTAATGAAGGTGGTGTTGACGGTCGTTACCGCGTGCTGAAGAACATCATGGGCTTATGGTTGATTCAGCGCATTAAAGCAGAAAACCCATCTCTGACTTTCCCGGATATTGCCAGCCTTGCGCGTCAAGCCGAGCCGTTTAAGTTCATCTTGAACCCAAATGACAACGATTTCTTAAACCCTGCGTCTATGACGCAAGCGATTAAAAACTGGTTTAAGAAACGTGACCTTAAAGCGCCAGAGACACTATCCGAAGTCATTCGCTGTATCTACGACAGCTTAGTACTGGCGTACGAAAGAGTACTGACTGAGCTATCAGAAGTTACCGGCAAACCAATTACTGAATTGCGCATCGTCGGTGGTGGCACGCAAGACCAGTTCCTTAACCAACTTTGTGCGGATGTGTGTCAAATCAAGGTCTCTACCGAACCAACAGAAGCCTCCGCATTAGGCAACGTGATTAACCAATTTATCGCGTCCGACATTATTACCTCACTGGAAGAAGGCCGCCAAATTATCGATGCCTCTTCTGATGTGAAGAACTTCACTGCAAACCCTATTGAGGGATTGGAACAAATCAAATCCCAATTCCAACAAATTACTAAATAAGGTACATAACCATGAGCAAAGAGCAGATCATTTCAGCTTACGAACAAGCAAAAGCGATTTTCGAAAAATACGGTGTGGATACAGAAAAAGCACTAGAACTACTGAACCAAACGCCAATCTCTATGCACTGCTGGCAAGGCGACGATGTACGTGGTTTTGAATCTCCAGATACGGTATTAAGTGGTGGTATCCAGGCAACGGGTAACTACCCTGGCGCAGCAAAAACTCCTGCACAACTGCGTACAGATATGGAAAAAGCCTTCTCGCTGATTCCGGGTAAAAAACGTGTCAACCTGCACGCTATCTACATCGACTCCGATGAATATGTTGAACGTGACCAAATTAAACCTGAGCACTTTTCTCGCTGGGTTGAGTGGGCGAAGAAACAAGACCTTGGTCTGGACTTCAACCCGACCCTGTTCTCTCACCCAAAAGCAGATGACGGCCTGACGCTGTCTCACCCAAATGAAGAGATCCGTCAGTTCTGGATCGACCACGTAAAAGCGAGCCGCAAAATTTCTGAATATTTCGGCCGTGAGCTTGGCTCTGCATCATTCATGAACATCTGGATTCCTGACGGCATGAAAGATCAACCAGTTGACCGCCTGTCTCCACGCGCTCGTCTGGCGGATTCTCTAGATAAAGCAATGGCTGAGAAAATCGACACTGCATTCCACAAAGATGCGGTAGAAAGCAAACTGTTCGGTATAGGTGCAGAAGCTTTCACCGTTGGCAGCAACGAGTTTTACCTAGCGTACGCAGCAACCCGCGGCACGGCACTATGTCTTGATGCTGGTCATTTCCACCCGACTGAAGTGATCAGCGACAAAATCAGCGCATGTTCACTGTACGTCAATGACCTGCAGCTACATGTAACCCGCCCGGTTCGTTGGGACTCAGATCACGTGGTGTCGTTCGATGACGAAACTCAGGCAATCATGCGTGAAATAGTACGTAACAACCTGCTGGATCGCGTAGCAATTGGCCTGGACTTCTTTGATGCATCAATCAACCGCTTAGCGGCTTGGGTTATCGGCACCCGCAACGCACAAAAAGCACTGCTCAAAGCACTGCTTGAACCAGTAGAGCAACTAAAAGTGGCAGAAGCATCCTTCGATTACACCACACGCCTTGGACTGATTGAAGAGACTCATTCTCTACCATGGGCAGCTATATGGAACTACCACTGTCTGCAAAACGAAGTCCCGGTTGGCTTTGATTGGATCAACGACGTGAAGGATTACGAAGCAACCATTCTGGCAACACGTTAACTCAAATCGCTCAACAACCAAACAAGTCAGATTTACATCTGACTTGTTTGGTTAAGCTAACTAGATATAAAAGGCTAATATTATGATTCAATTAAACGATGCAGTGATACGCGAAATAGAGAAAGTCAGCGAAGTTTCTCAGTACCTTTGGCAACGTGAATGGGCAGAGCGCAACGGCGGTAACATCTCTGTTGACGTCACAGATCTATTTGATGAAACCCCGCAAGTTGACGTGCAGGAAAAAGCACTGCCACTGCAACTACCAATGGAAAGTGCTAACCGCATTTATTACGTAAAAGGTACCGACCAACGCATCCGTGAACTACGGGAGCCTGACTATGCGGGTTGTGTACTTAAAATCAACGCAGCGGCAAACGGCTACCAGATCATCTGGGGCGGTAAAGCGAGTGAAGATTTTGCCCCGACCTCTGAATTTATCAGCCACATTAAAATTCTTGTAGAAAAGAGCAAAGCAGGGTCTGACCACAAATCCGTGGTTCACACTCACCCGCTTGAACTGATTGCGCTTTCTCATCACCCAGACATTTCAAAGAGCAGTGAACTGTTCACCCATACTTGCTGGAAGATGCTGCCGGAAGTCCGTGCATTCGTCCCGCGCGGTATCGGTATGATCCCTTACTGCCTGCCTTCTTCAGAAGAGTTAGCGGATGGCACAACAGCAGCATTGCTTCAGCATGACGTCGCGATCTGGGAAAAACATGGTGCAACTGCTTCTGGTGCCGATGTTCTGCAAGCATTTGATTACGTAGATGTCGCCAATAAAGGCGCAAAATTGTACCTGATGTGCACAGCTGCTGGTTATGAACCGGAAGGTGTGACTAAAGAAAATATGGATATTTTGAAACGAGAATTTAATCTGTAGGGTGAAAATTATGAGTGTGTTCAAACTGGCTTTTCCGAAAATCAACTACTCCGGTGCTGGCTCAATCGAAGCATTAGTTGAGCGTCTTACTGAAGAGCATGGCAGTGAAAAAGGCCTGCTTATCTGCGATCCGACTCTGGTTGAGCTTGACTTTGCTGACAAGCTTCTAGGCAGTTCGCTTAACCTGATGCTTTTCAAAGATGTGCGTCCAAACCCGGACACAAATACCGTGAACAGCGCTTACAAGATGTATTTTGAGTCTGAGGCGCAATTTATTATCGGTTTCGGTGGTGGCAGCTCAATTGATACCGCGAAAGCAATCAAAATTCTTTCTGCTAATGATGGCCCGATTTCGACGTATAACGGTGTTGAAAAAGTAAAAAAGCTCGGCTCTCCACTTTATGCAATAAATACCACTGCAGGGACGGCGGCTGAAGTAACAAGTAACGCAGTGATCACAGACACAGAGACACATGTCAAACACGTAATCATCTCCGACAAAATCATCCCAGAAATTTCCGTGAACGACCCTAGTGTTATGCTAGGGATTCCTAGCGACACTACGGCAGCAACCGGTATCGATGCGTTGACTCACGCGGTCGAGTCTTTTGTATCCGTTGGGGCACACAAATTAACTGATTATATTTCTCTTGAAGCCATCAAAACCATCGCGCAAAACTTGCCAAAAGCAGTTGATGACGGCTCAAATGTCGACGCTCGTGAAATGATGGCATACGGTCAGTTTATCGCCGGCTTGTCATTTAACAGTGCAGGTCTGGGGATGGTTCACGCAATGGCTCACCCTGCAGGTGCTCACAAAGACTTGCCTCACGGGGTATGTAATGCAATTTTGTTGCCTGTCGTGTGTGAATTTAACCGCCCGTACTGCGTTGACAAATTTGCACAGGTTGCCGAGGCACTTGGCGCAGACACATTTGGCATGACAGCGGAAGAAGCGAGCCTGATAGCAATTGATGAACTTCATGCGCTTAACCGACGAGTGCGCATTCCTGAAGGCTTTGCTCAACTAGGCGTAACGGAAGAAGATATTCTGAACTGGGTAGACGATGCAATGGCTGACCCTTGTGCAGGCGGTAACCCTCATCCTATGACTCGTGAGCAAGTAATCGCACTGTATAGAAAAGCACTGTAACTTCGGAAGGGTCATTATTTACTCTTTGTTCTCAATACATCGCAAACGACATTAACACAAATGCCAACAAAACCATGTTGGCATTCCCCTCTTTTCTGATTTTTTATATCCAGTTGAAATTTATCAACAACGTTTGTTGCTAATGCATTAGCAACTAAGTATTGGTACTCATGTAAGCACCATCCATACTTTCATTTTATGTATCTTGTCGGCGTTGTTGCCTAAATCAATTGAACCTTTTTCGAGTCCTGCGATCTGATCCTT
>NZ_JBGONQ010000005.1:0-79487 GCF_041439145.1 Vibrio sp. 1F255
GCCTTGGAACTTCAAACATTAGTAATATCGCCCTGT
This sequence comes from Vibrio sp. 1F255, assembly GCF_041439145.1. Lineage (NCBI taxonomy): Bacteria > Pseudomonadati > Pseudomonadota > Gammaproteobacteria > Vibrionales > Vibrionaceae > Vibrio > Vibrio sp. 1F255. The sequence continues at coordinate 37 of NZ_JBGONQ010000005.1, forward strand.
AGGTTCATGGGGCGTTTACAAAGTGCCCATCGAGCGACACGTAAAAATCAGGAATGCGGCGACCCCTTTTGACCCTCAATACCAAAAATATTTGGTGAAGAGAAGATCTAAAAGGCTAGCTCGTAACTCTTGGAAAGAGCCTGTCCCGACTGCGTTATAAGTTGCTGGGTATCAATGATGCCTTAGTTGAGGCTTGAGCCGTATGCAGTGAAAGTTGCACGTACGGTTCTTAGAGGGGCGGCACTTGGTAACAAGTGTCGTCTACTCGACAGATCTTTGCTTGGGAGTGGACGTACTGTGTGGACGTACTCGGTAATTACGCCTTTGAATTCTACCAATAAGAAACAGTAAAGGACGATCCTAAATACTACCTATTTAGTCAGGCCGCAGATCAAATCTAAGCCTGGATAGTACTGCTAGACTTCACGTTTACTTTTGGCTAGCAATGATGAAATTAATTCTTTCCTCTCACTCTCTGTCATTTGAGAAACAATACATGCTAGTTCTGCGGTGCTTTCATCTTCACAGAAAAAGTAACTTAAAGGCACACCTAGTTCATCGGCCAATAGCTTTAAGGTTTGTACGTCTGGGGTGTGTTTACCCTTCTCGTATTGATTCATTCTAGGGCTAGCAGAGCTTTCATCCATACCTATACGTACTCCCAATGCTTTTTGAGAGAGGTTTGCTTTTTTGCGGGCTTCTTTGAGCCGCACTGGAATTGGGTTTTCGAATGGCACTTGAGTTTCATGTCTCTGATCTCACGGTAACTAAGATTTTCTTAGTTTTACTGATTTCTGTATACTAAGCAATCCTTAGTATTTTAGTGGTATATGCGGTACATGAAGCGTTCTTTGAAAATCAGTGATGAAATGCACAAACTATTGATTGAAAAAGAGATGGATGGTTTTTTAGTTGTTGAGCTAAGAGATGCATTTGTTTCGATTGATCACTCCTATGTTGATCTGGATGATGCTCGTCGTAAGGTTTATCGACAGCTCCTTCGTTTGGTGAAGAACAATTGGCTTCGAGTTGAAGGGACGGGGCAGCAGAAACGATACTTTCAAACAGACTTATTTAAAGGTCTTCAAATCGATACTGCATCAGACAACACTAAGGTTACGTTTTCCACCTTGCCTGATTACTCGGTATTAAGGCACGAACGCAATCAGTACAAAGGTGAACTAGAGATTGTTTTTGGGGAGATTAATGAGTATCAATCTCTCTGTAGGCGCTTTCCTGAACTCGAGCCGAGGTTGCTTCCACTTCTTGAGCAAGCAAGAGAGCATTCAGCGCAGTTGTTAGGAAGAGTGAATGTACTCACCAGTGTTCTCAAAACACTTTGTGAGGACAACCAGTCGTGCTAAGGCAATGGCAGGCAGAATGCTCAGAGAAGGCATTACAGAAATACAGCTCAAACCAGCAGCACTTCTTCTGTCAAGCAACTCCAGGAGCAGGAAAAACGGTACTGGCTGCGACGGTCGCTTCAAGGTTGCTGCAAGAGGACAAGATCGACCTGGTATTGTGTTTCTCACCCTCTTTAACGGTTTCAAGCGGAATCAAGAGAACCTTTTCACAGATTCTTAATTGTACCTTTAATGGTGGATTAGGTTCTATTGGGCGATCTCTCACTTATCAGTCGATTCAATTTCTAAATGAGGAGTTTTGGCTGACGCTAAGGAATCATCGAGTTTTTGTGGTCTTTGATGAGATACACCATTGCTCTGGTACAGATATTGAAAATGCGAATGTTTGGGGGCAACAAGTCCTTGCAAAGATTCAAGGACTCGCAATGTATACCCTTGCTCTTTCAGGGACTCCGTGGTGTTCAGACTCTTTGCCGATAGTATTGGGACAGTACAGCGATCCTGATGGGATACTTTTGGTTGATTATCAATACACGTTGAAGCAAGCAATCGGCGATAAGGTTTGCAGAGCCCCTAAGATTGTTTTGGTTGATAATGAACATTTGACCGTGACGAACGATGAGAAGGTGGAGTCTTTTTCTTCAATATTGGAAATGATTAAGCAGACTAAGGCCTCATATCAAAGCATCATTCATAATGAAAATGCAATGGAGTACTTACTTGGATTGGGTTGCAAAAAGCTTGCAGAAATCCGTTCTCGATCCCCGACAGCTGGGGGGTTAATTGTTGCTGCATCAGTTCAGCACGCACAAACAATTAAAAAGGTACTTTCTGAAAAGTATGCTCAATCGGTCTCAATAGTGACCTACCGGCATGAAGAGCCTTTAGCAGAGATTGAACGTTATAGACGAAGCGATACTCAATGGATTGTTAGCGTTGGAATGATTAGTGAGGGGACCGATATTCCGCGCCTTCAAGTGTGTTGTCACATGAGTTCAGTCAAAACCGAATTGTATTTCAGACAGGTGCTCGGGCGAATTCTTCGTGTGAACGGCGCGACAAATCAACAAGCGTGGCTATTCACCTTTGCTGAACAAAGCTTGATTGACTATGCAGAAAGGATTGAACAAGATATTCCTGAGTCGTGTATATATGCAAAATGGGAAAAGTTTGCAGAAGCCGAGCCAGATACTAAGCGCAACCGTCTGAGCGAAAAGGGGTTGCTAGAAGAGAGAGGAGGACTTAGCTCTAAGTTGGTATGGAATAGCACGACAACGAATACTGAGAATACTGATGTCACACTTGGCGCGTTTGATGAGCTTCGGCTCGGAGCTTTTAGACAGCGGGTAATATCGGCATTTTTGGCTTCTTGAGTAGGCCTATTGTTTTACCAAGTCGTTTAACTCAATCAAAATTCAGCGTTTTGACTCTGGGTGGCGAGGCTTAGGGGCTCGTTAATACCACACTTCAGTTTTGATTACCCCTGACCCGAAAGAGCTAATAAATGCTGCTAGCTCAAAAATGCCCCCATTCCTTCTTTCAACTGATTGAACACACACTTCACCTAAGCATCATTTGACTTACTTTTCGTAATACCATTAATGTGGACATACATACGGATTAACTTCATTACGCGTAAAGGTACAAATGAGCATTGAGAGTGCAATAGAAGCAATTGGCAAATTTCAAGGGGATTCTCTGACTGAAAGTCTTTCTCGTTTGGAAGAAGACATTATCGGCGCTAGTGCTGCCGACTCATTAGAGTATTGCTCTGAGAGAAAAATAGATGATGACTTTGTTGCTTCAGCCTTGGCTGTGAAAAAAGTCGCTGGAGAGATCAATGTTATTATTCATGCCTCAGGAATATTGCACTTACTTAAAGATATTCTAAAGCAAGGGGAAGTTGTTCAAAGTGTTTCTTTAGGGGCGGGTAATACTGGTCGAAAATTTGATCTAGAAACAAACCTCCAAGTAGCTGAATTCAAGTTTATCGATTGGAAAGGAGGGGCTGAGTCAATACGGCAGAATGGGTTATTCAAAGATTTCTATGAGCTTGCAGAATATGATACTGAAAAGGCAAAAAACCTTTACGTGGTAGGCACTCATTATCCACTGAAATTTTTGAATGGAGGAAGAGCTTTAACTAGCGTTTTATCAAAGCAACCAGCAATATACAAAGGTATATCAGATAAATACGGTTCAGCGATTAAAGTAGTAAGAGATTACTATGAGATTCATAAAAGTTCAGTGGGTATCATTGATATTTCTCCATATATTGGACGTGTAGACAAGGAAGAAAAGGCAAAGGCGCTAACCACGGACTAATGGATTCTGTTGGCTCATCTTTGTCGGGTGGACGACACTTGTTACCAAGTGCCGTCTCCCTAAGAACCCAGCGTGCAACTTTCACTGCACTAGGCTCAAGCCTCCACGAAGGCATCGTTTGATACCCAGCAACTTATAAAGCAGTCGAAGCAGGTTCGTTCCAAGAGTTACGAGCTAGCCTTTTAGATTTTCTCTTTACCAAGTATTCTTGGTAAAGAGGGTCAAAGGGTGTCGCTGCACTTCGGATTTTCACATGCCTTTCTATTGGCACTTTGGCTATTTGGAAGAGATTGAACTGGCAATCCATATCCATGATCTTCTGCCAACCGTGAAACTGCCATTGGCCTTTTCGGTTGATGAAGTATTTTAGGGCAATCCAAGTTTTAGACTTTGTTGGATGACGCCTTTTAGCCCAGTGCCATAACGTATGGAATAACTTGTGACCTACATATCCGAATACCTGTTTAGCTACGCAGTGCCGATAATAGTTCGACCATCCCCTGAGTTTAGGATTTATCAGTTTGATAAGATCATTCACTGGAAGGGTTACGTGCTTTTTGATGAGTTCGCGCAGATTGCTTAAGAACATCAACGTATTGGATTTACTCGGCTTGATGAGCAGTTTCCCTTTGTACTTCCTATGGTTGAACCCAAGAAAATCAAATCCATCGTTGATATGAGTAATGTGCGTTTTCTCTTCGGATAATGTTAAGCCTCTTTCCGCTAAGAAATCAGCAATCAACGGTTTGATATCGTTCTCGAGCACTTCCTTTGAAGCGCAAGTGACGACGAAATCGTCGGCATATCCAATAAAGTTAGCTCTTGCTCCTTTCTTAAGCGCGGTAGACTTAATGCGCTGTTCGAGACCCGATAACGTCATCAACATCAAGGTGGGGGATATAATTCCGCCTTGAGGAGTGCCTTCGTCGGTGTCGTAAAACAGCCCTTTGTCTACAAAGCCTGACTTTAGCCATTGCTCCAACATCCGTTTATCGATGGCGATGTTATCCATAAGCCATTGATGCCCGATTTTGTCGAAGCAAGCTTTAATATCTCCTTCAAGAACCCATTTAGCCGATTTCTTTAAAGCCAAACACTTGAAGCACTGGTCGACAGCGTCAGCCGTGCTACGATTTGCTCTAAAGCCATAACTATTCGGGTCGGCAGTTGTTTCTGATATGGGCTCTAGCGATAATAGGTGTAGCGCTTGTTGTGCTCTGTCTATCATGCATGGGATGCCCAGAGGTCGAAGCTTGCCATTCTTTTTGGGGATATAGATACGCCTGAGTGGTTTCGCTTGATAAGCTTTCCGACTCAGTTGATTTACTGCTTTCATACGACGCGTGTCTGTGTTCCAGACAACGCCGTCTATTCCAGGCGTTTTACTGCCTTTATTTTGAGAAACTCGCTTAACAGCAAGAAGTTTTGCTGAGCGAGAGTGAGTCAGTATCCACTGCAATGCTTTTGCTTTGCCGTGTTTACCGTCTCTAGTTGCCTTTGCGATACGCATTTGAAGCTTTAAGACGTTCGCCTCTACGGCCTTCCAGTTAATGGATTGCCACAGTGCACTGTCAGAAGATGCACTAATCTCATTCGAAATCGTCATTTGCTTTTCTTCCTTAATAAAGTTCTTCAAACTCTCTCGCAACGAGAGACCAGTTGGAAGTGGGCTCACTTTCGTGATCAGGCACAAACCTGTATCTGCGTCATTACAATGCAGCCTTTGCTTTTTCCAACCTCCTCTACCCGCATCACTATCGGCCACAGAGGCTTTCCCGTAGGGAGTGATACAGGCTTACCGTGTTCCGTATGTCACGCAATGTCAGTTTAGATGCCCGCTATGGTGCGGAGAGTTCAACGATCACGAAAGAGCATGGGGCAATCTCTTTCCGACTCTCGTGCCTTTTGGCTACAGCGTATTAACCACTTCCGCTGTTTCACAACATAACGCACCTTACGCGGATTCACTTATGTTCATCATGCTGACTACCTAGCACTCACCCGATGTTGTGGTTATCAGGAGGATCGTCCTCTCACGACTTCAATCCCGATTGGAAAATACCAACCTTAGTTACATTGTCAGAGCCGCTACTTTATTCAGGCTCCTAGGTTCATCTGGTGATACAGATGGTTCACTCGTTGAGCGGTGAACAGCGCTTCATACGACATCACGTCGCACGCCCCATTATTTGTTAGACTAAATACTCAATCAAATACTATTAATAAAAATGATCATACAAATACTAATGTGAGCCTGATAAGCACATTTCTTGATGAAATCTACTTATGCTCTTTCTCCATACTTTGGGAACTCTACTATAAACGTATTCCTACTATTTTCTCTGGGAATGAGCTCAAGTGTTGCACGGTGTAGTGCAGTAATGTCTTTGCAAATTGACATCCCTAAACCCGCACCGTCGCCATGTTCGGAATGACCCCGATAAAACTGTTCGAAGATTCTTTCACGAGTTTCTTTCGGGATGTCTGGGCCAGTATCGGAAATTAAAACTTTGATTGTATTATTTTTCTCTATGACGCTGACTTGGATGTCACTGTGTTCGCCGGAGTAACGAATCGCATTATCGACGAGGTTACGAAATAACACCTCTAACAACATTCGATCACCTGATATAGCGATGTTGGAAGATGATAAACTGATGTCTTGCTTATGCTTCAATGCTAACGGTGCCAAATCAGCAACAACGGTTTGCAACAAAGGGGTTGGTTCAACGGTGTCGAATACACGTTCTGATAAGCTATCTACTTTAGCTAAAGTCAGTAGCTGATGGATAAGGCGGTCAGTGCGTTCAATGCCTTGCAGAATGTTGAGTAAATCTCCTCTCAGTTGCTCCGGATCATTACTTTCAAGCGCATTTTCTACGTTAAGACGAAGGATTGTTAGTGGGGTTTTTAGTTCATGCGCTGCAGCACGTGTAAAGCGTTTCTCTCTTTGCCTGGCTAACTTTAGTTCAGAGAGGAGAGAGTTGAGCGAATCGACAAGTGGTGCGAGTTCAACGGTGTTGTCTTTTACATGAATGCGATCTAATCGGTGTACGTTTCTTTGTGTGATGGCGGTGCGCAGGTCGTTAATCGGTCGGAAATGTTTATCGATCAACCAAAACAGCAAAAGCAACAAAGTTGGTAGTATCAGCAATTGTTCTATTGATGTGGATAGGGCAATTTCGTGGATGATCTCTTTACGTATCTTGTATTTTTCTGCAACCACGACGTATTCATTATCATGTTTTGTTTGTGGTAGTGAAATCTGAAATGTACGCCATTGTGTAGCGTCTTTTACGATATCAGCGTAGCCGTTATTATCAAAGGACGTAGAGAGTGCGTGCAAGCTTTGATCAGAGCTCCAGATTAGTGTGTTGTCTCGATAGAATTGAAAAACCAAGTTTTGTTCATAAGGGTGGCCGAACTTTGTGACATTGTCGTCGTCAGACTTTGACATTGACTCAATGTTTTCCATCCACTCATTAAATAATTCTCGATGGTTAGCGAGAGTCCTCTCTTCCGTTGAAATTGAGAGCGTCAGCAACATTAATTTTGCGGATTGTCCAAGCCTAGCGTCATAAACTTCTTCGACTTCGTGCTTCGCAGATTGGAAACTGAAATAAAGTGAGATGAGTAAGAGAACACTTACCAACACGACTACTGATAGAGTTAACTGACGTTTGATCGAGTACGATTTCTTATCTTTCAAGAATGTACCCCACACCGCGAATATTTTTAATGACCACTTTGGGCGCTTTTTTACGCAAATTGTGAATATGAACTTCGATAGCGTTGTCGCTTGAACCTTCATCCCAGCCGTGCAGTGATTGTTGCAATTGCTCCTTACTTTGCACGCGTCCGGCGTTCGTCATCAAACTGGTGAGGATTTTAAATTCATTGCGTGTGAGTTTAAGCGGCGCGTCATCGTAGCGAATGCTTTGTTCCGATAAGGATAAAGATAACTGTCCAACTTGAATGATTTCTTCTGCACTACCGGATTGACGGCGAATCAACACACGCAAGCGAGCGAGCAACTCTTCGAGTGCAAACGGTTTTCCGAGGTAATCATCTGCGCCGCCATCAAGGCCTTGAACGCGATCGCGAATGTCGTCTCGTGCGGTAAGTATCATCACTGGGAGCTTAAATCCGCCTTTGCGAATATTACGCAGAACTTCCAGTCCATCGATATCGGGGAGAGTGAGATCCAATATTACGGCGGTGAACGCTTCTGTTTTGAGTGCGCTAGTCACGCCAGACCCTTTTTCCACCCAATCCACAGTGTAACCATGGCGACTTAATGAAGTCACCATGGATTGACCGAGTAGTTTGTCATCTTCTACGAGTAATAAGCGCATGATTTATTTCAATCTCCCAAGAGTCGCTTCAATTTCCAGTTTTCGGCCTTTATCTGCCAAAGGTCGGTCAGGGCGAGGTGATGCTTGCATTGCGCGAGTCAAATACACTTTCGCTTCCTTGTCTCGACCTTCTTCTGCAAGGAAGTCTCCATAAAAATAGTTCGGATCGATGCCTTTTGGATTGATCTCTAACGCTTTTTTCAACATTTCTTCGGCTTTATCGTCATCACCAAAGCCAATTGGCCACCCCGGAACTTTGTAATACAGAGAACCTAAACTGGTGTATGCAGAGCCATCGAGCGTTTGCGGTGACGTTGCAATTACCCCTTCGAGTAAAGATTTGGCTTCTTTGGCGAGTGATAGTGCACCTAAGCCACCTTGAGCACCAGCCAGCGATGCTTTATTGATTGCCAGCCAAATAGTGAGTTCGGGATTGCCGGGTTCTCTGTCGAGATAAATACTGGTTTTGGCAATCGCACGATGGAAGCATTGTTCCTTCTCGTCACCATCGGGCGTGCTATACTGACATTCCGCCCATTTCTTTTGAACCTGTTGCAGTGGAGCATTACCTGCCAACGCAGCGGTCGAAGCTAACGTTGAACAAACCGTCAAAGCGAAAAGTAGTTGTTTGGTATTCATCGTCCATGTCCTCTTCAGTGACTGACTCGGTTTACGTATTGGTGAATGGTTTCTTGCTGCTTACGAATCGCAGAAGAAACCACGCTTGGAAGTAGTTGATTGATGCGAGCAAAAAGCTTTTCTGGCCAACCAATCCATTTCGCGGAAATTTCTTTTTCCAACATGGTGACAACGTGATCGGCTACAACTTGCGGCGAGTCCGTTTTGTTACCCAGCTGTCGATTCATTTCATTGACGGCATCGCTATTGAGTGAGGTTTCTGTCGCTCTTGGTGCCAAATACAGCGCACGGATTCCGGTTGCGAACAGTTCTCTGTCGAGCGATTCGGTAAAACGGTGCAACCCCGCTTTTGCCGCGCAATAGGAGGTATAGCCTGGGTAGCCAATTGAGCCGAATGTGGAACCAATATTGAGAATCACCCCAGGCTGTTTTAACCACGTCAACGCCGATTGGCACAGCAGCATCGGCGCAACGAGATTGAGTTGGATTTCGTCTGCAACCTGCGTTGGTCGCTTGTGGCATAACAACGAGAAATCGTTGCTGCCTGCATTGTTAATCAGTGCGTCCACTTTTAGATGTTGGCGCGCTCGATCTTTAATCGTAGTTAATCCTTCTGATGAGGTGATGTCTGCAACGACTAGGTCATGGCGTTCTGGATTCGACAGTTCGCGCTGTAGTGTTTGCAAGCTCTCTTCGTTTCGCCCAACAAGAATGAGGCTGGCACCGCGTTTTGCTAACTCTTGCGCGATGGCTTGCCCTATTCCGCCCGTTGCGCCTGTCAGGAGAATGGTGCTGTTGTTAATGATCATGCTTCACCTCACGCCGCTTGTTGGGTTGAGAAAGAAGGCAAAGAACGCAGCATTTGTCCGTACAATGCGAACACCATTTTTGCGGAGTCGATGATGACTTGTTGATCTTCCACTTTGGTGGTTTTGTTCATCAGTGATTCAAAAAATTGCAGATGATCTTGGTCTAACACGCTGTGTGAAACCAGGTAAGTCATTGCTGAAGGCGGTAGGCTTAGCGTTGACTGGATTTTTTCTGCCATTTGGCCACCAATGCCGACGCTGGTGCCTTCTAATACCCACACCATCCCAAACAGCGCGAGTGGGTTGTGGCGGTCAATTTTGTGGTAAAGGTAGGAAACCATCAATTCAATCGGCGCACCGACTTGACCTATACCTTTGTTATTGCGTACCGCTTCGGCATCGCCGCCGCACGCTTTGATGTCATTTAAAATCCATTCTTGATGGCCTTTCTCTTCCTCGATGTATTCGGCAATGGCATCTCGTACCCATTCGTATTCGCCAGATAGTCGGCCTCCACACGCCATCAGCAAGGGAACAGTGTGCTTAACGTGATGGTAAGCTTGGGTGAGAAAGGCGATATACATATCTTTGGAAATGTTTCCTTGTTGAACCTCTGCGATGACTGGCGCAGTTAACATTGCTTGTTGAGCAGCGGCAGTGCTTTGTTTGAGTTGTTCGAAAAATAAAGTCATAACCTTCTCCTTAAGAAGCCGTTAACTAAGATGCAGTTTGGAAAGACGTAATGTGTTGCTGAAAGGGCAAATCGATGCGTTGGAGCTTTTGCGCTTGCAGCGTTAATTCAGGCGTTGTGCTCGCTAATAACTGAGCCACATCATGTTCGATTTGATTTCGTTTGAGCTTGCCGTTATCCGTGTACCAATCAGAGATGGCTCGTGGGTAGTCCAGTAGCAATAAGGTTCGGATTTGTGCGTAATCGGGTAGGGTTCGGTTTAATGCATGAACCTTTGATTCGACGTCTTCACTATTGGCAATGACAGCGCATAATGTTTGTTGGCTATCGCCAGTAACGATCAGCGGCGTCATCGGCAAAAACGCTAACGCTTCTGATTCAATCCATTCCGGTGAGACATTTCTGCCATACGCGGTGACGATAAGGTTCTTCTTACGCCCCGAGAGAGTGACAAAACCTTGCGCGTCAATTTGGGCTAAGTCGCCAGTTGCTAACCATTCTTGAGTAAACGGCTCATTCAAATAACCAAGAGCAACGTTGCCTTTGACGAGCAGTTCACCATCTTCCGCGATACGAATCTGAGCGTGGGGAAGTGGTTTGCCACACGTTCCTGCTTTAAATGCGGCTGGTGTATTCAAACAAACGACGGAGCCACATTCAGACAAGCCATAACCTTCAAACGCAGGGATGTTCAGCGCATGCGCGGTGTTAATCAGTTGCGACGACACTCTTGCGCCGCCAACAGCAACAAATTTTAGAGAATCCACAAGAGAGGGCTGCTGTTTCGCGATATGAATGAGCGCAAGCAATAAAGCCGGTGTTAGCACTAAGCTTTCTGGTTTGATGGTCGCTAATGCTTGTGCAAACAGATGTGGTTCGAATTGGCTTGAACCGAGTAAGCCGGTTTGCTCTCCGGGTAAAATATATGACGTCACGCCCAACATGAGTGGGACATAAACGCCGGTTATGTTCTCGAGAAGCGTCGATAACGGAAGCAGCACTAAGTGTGAGTGCGCCGTGCCGTTTACTGCGTCGGCGATCGATTTCGCCACCAAACACAAATGATCATTGCTTAAACACACGCCTTTAGGCTGACCAGTCGAGCCAGACGTAAATGTGATTTTTCCGGTTTCTGGTAGATAAGCTACCTGTGTATCTTCATCTCTCAACTGGCTACGACGCAGCAAAGGCAAATTTGCAATGGAAAACGGATGGTCTTGCTGGTTAAAGCTTTGCTTAGGATTAGAAGCCAACCATGCTTGCCAATCGCCGACTAAAGCATCGACGCCTGATTGCTCTAACGTATGTTCAACTTGTGCATCAGAGAAAAAAGTCGGAATAGGTACGACGACTATGTCTGCCGCCATCGCCGCCAAATCAACAATGGCCCAATCGATACCGTTTTCTGCGCGTAGCGCGAGTGCTTTGATGTTCTGTGCAATAAGCTCGGCGGCAACGAGTTCGATCTTGTTTAACACTTCAGAGTAAGTTAGTTCAACCGTTTGATTCGCTTCGTAGCCGACAAGTGCTGCTCGGTCTGGTGTCGTTTTTGCCCATTTTGTAATGACATCGAGGAGAATATTCATACTTCACCTATATTCTGGCGTTGTGTTTAACCAAGTTGTTCTGGTTGTGTTTGCGGTTTTAACGACGTTTACTTTTCTATCTAGGCTTGTTTGCGTTTTCTTTCTTGGACTAATCGAAGACGTTCGAGTCCTTTTTGCAAATTGCCAGCTAACACACGCGGTTGATGTTCGTAGTATGACCCCCAAGTGGACTCGGCATCGGGGACTTTGTTTTGATCGGCCTGCGCGATGATATGAGGCTCCAATCCTAGGCGCGCCATCATGGCGTGAAGTGGGTCTGTCGCGGTGAAGATGCACCATTCAAAACCGAGGTTGACCAGCATTTCTGCGATGAGGTAAAAGTGCAGAGATGACATGCCCTTAGCGAAAGACGCCAAGTGACCAAACTCCACTAAGTTCGAACGTTTTACGTCGCAGTTAAATACGTTAGAAACCAGCTTTTGGGCGTCGTCTTCTAAATACTGTTCAAGGAACAAAGGCTCATCTTCGGCGATGCGAAAGCCGCATACGGAAACAATTTGGCCGCCTTCAATGAGGGTTAAATACGCCGGCATAAACTGTTTGAGCTCGGCAAAGAATGCTTCTTGATAACGCTGAGAAACATGCTCGATAACTTGGCTCCAAAGCGGATGCATTGGATAAACGATGTCTAAAGTAAAGCCATCTGCAGAAGTTTGTGCATGGTGTTTCATGAGCGCTTCCTTTGTTTGAGTAGTTATTAACAAAATAAAACGCGAAACTTAAGAAACTCTTAAGGAATGAGTGTTTGTAAATAAATTATTCTGTAAAGACCACTAAGTAATCTGCACCATCAATATTGGACACCAAGTTAAGCAACTTTCGATACTTTTAGTTATCCATAACTTACTAATTTAGCAAAGCCTCTGAAACGTTTTTGTCCAGAACCTTCACAGATAGCGACGATGTGGATTGCATCGACCAATATTTAAACCACGAGACAAACGACGTATTGCGGTTGCGGTCGATCCCTTGGCTATCAACGATGAGCAGCAGGCACTATCGTGTCGATTGTTAGAGCTCTCTCGTTCGATTGCGGATACCTGTGATAGCCGATTACACATTATCTCTTGTTGGGAACATTATTTAGAGAACTACCTCGACAATCACGTTTGGATTCAAGTTGATGAGGCTCAGCTGTCTGTCGAGGTTTCTAAAGAGAAAGCGCGTCACGAACAAGCCTTGCAGCAATTAATTGATGACTCAGGTATTGCTGGTGAGGTGGTTGTTCATCACCTGCATGGTAAACCGGACGATAAAATTCCGGAGTGTGTTGATGAGGCAGAGATTGACGTGTTGGTCATGGGAACCTTAGCCCGAACCGGTATTTCTGGTTATGTGATTGGCAATACTGCCGAGAATATTCTTCAATCAATTAATTGCTCCTTAGTGGCAATGAAACCAGAGGGATTTATATCTCCAATCAAGTAACAAATTGATCTCGAAAAGCGGAAATAGTAATACTGAAGTAAGCGTGCACACGACAGACTAATAACTTCTTAGTGGAGGGTAGTATGAAGAAACTATGTCCTATTTGCCAAACTGAAATGCTTGAGCGCTCTCACATTTATGCATGCCCGAGAAACGATATCGGAGACTGCTCCTACGACGCACTGAGTGCAGTGAATGAAGAGTCGAGTTTTTTATTTGACCAGAGCAATTCCCATAGTGACATGCATTCTTATGTCGTTCTCGACAGCAAATAATTTGAACCAGTGGGATCTATCTATATTGGAATGGATGATCGTGACTTAATTTTAGCGGTCTTATTCAAAGCCTTCGTAAACTAGATAATCCGTTCACATGCCTTGCTCGGATTATCTTCCTGATGCCCAAATCAACAATGTGGTTGAAGCATGAAGTATCAGGAGAAGGCTTTTTTCCTTCGATTCTATGAGTCCCCATACACGCGTGAACGTAACGAAATGGATGGCGATATTGAATAGTGTAATAGGAAAAAAACACACAACAGGTTCAAAAGATCATTCTTTGATTCTCATGATTTTTCCTGTTCTACCCATGGTCATTTTCTTCTTGCTCATCAGTTGGTATGAGCCGGGAGGCGTGAGTTGGCAAACGAATTGGGTTCCTAGTTTAGATGTAAACCTGAGCTTCAAGTTGGATGGGTTATCTTTCCTGTTCGCGTGTTTGATCAGTGGTATCGGTGCATTGATCCAGATTTATGCACTGGCATATCTCAAGGGGGATTCGTCTCGATTTTCTTTTCACCTCTATCTGACGCTGTTTATGTTAGCGATGTTAGGTGTTGTCACGAGCGACAATATTCTACTCCTTTTTGTTTTTTGGGAACTTACCACCATAACGTCGTATCTTTTGATTGGCTTTAATCACGAGAAAGATAAATCCCGCAAGAACGCATTTCAATCTCTGATTGTCACTGGCGCTGGTGGCTTAGCGTTATTAGCAGGTTTGATACTGTTGGGTGAAATGGCTGGCAGCTATGAGATAAGTACCATCGTCGCGCAAAGTACGCTGATTGCACAACATGAATGGTTCCTGCCTTCGCTGGTTCTGGTTTTGCTCGGTGCGTTCACCAAATCGGCGCAGTTTCCATTCCACTTTTGGTTACCTAATGCAATGGCAGCGCCAACGCCAGTGAGCGCTTATCTTCACTCGGCCACTATGGTGAAGGCTGGGGTGTATTTGCTTGCCCGTGTTTCACCTATCTATTCACACAACGATATTTGGTTTTACACGCTCGGCATTTTTGGTGGCTTTACCGCTATATGGTGTGCGTTATTAGCGCTCAAGCAAACTGATTTGAAGTTGATGCTGGCATACAGCACGAATGTTGCCTTAGGTAAATTGGTATTGTTGATTGGTATGGGTACTGAGCTTGCGATGATGGCCGCGCTGCTGTTTGTCTTGGCTCACTCGTTCTACAAAGCCGCGCTGTTCATGGTGGTGGGTAATATCGATAAGGCAACGGGAACGCGTGACATTCGAATGTTGTATGGTTTGAAAACAGCGTTAATACTCAGCCTCGTAGCCGCAATCATCGCTGCTCTGTCGAAATCGGGCGTGCCACCATTACTCGGGTTCTTGAGCAAAGAGTACATGTACAAATCCGGTCTGGAGGTGAGCGTCATCCTTACCGTTATCTTCCTTGTGGTTAACGTCATTATGGTGGCGTTGGCGTTGGCGCTGATCGTGAAACCTTTCTTCGCGACTTATGAAGGTAATCCAACGCCAGCCAAGAAAGTGGAATCCAGTAAAGGGCTTTGGTTGCCAGCAATGTTGCTTGCCATTGCCAGTGTGCTTGCGCCGGTGCTTGGTTTAGATTGGATCAACAACAATGTGGTTATTCCGGGGGTTTCGTCGAGCTTGCCTGACTCAGCACCACAAGCAGCCAAGCTTTGGCAAGGCGTGAATTTGCCGTTGGTGCTGAGTGTATTAACTTTGTTACTCGGCTTTGTTTTATATCGAGTCTACCCAAGGCTGTTGGTGGGCGGACAACGTGAAGGGGCCGTGGTGCCAACAGCCGAATCCGTTTTCGACAAAATTATGGCAGGCATGATGCGGTTAGCTAAATGGCAAACGCAGTTATTACAGCAAAAGCGCTTAAGTTATTACGTGTTGCTGTTCTATATTGTGCTCGCTGGATTACTGTTAAGCAGTCCGTTAGTGATCCCACGAGCTCGATTTGCTGCATTAACGGACATTAATTTCTACGAGGTAAGCATTGCACTGCTACTTATCGCTGCTGCCTTAGTCTGTACCTTTACCAAGTCTCGTTTGTTGGCGGTATCTGCGCTTGGTGTTGTGGGCTTTATGACCACTTTAGTCTTTATGATTTACAGCGCGCCAGATGTCGCGAAAACCTTATTGCTGGTTGAAACCTTGATGGTTGTATTTGTGGTGCTGTTGATACGTCACATTCCGGGCTTAATGACGGTGCCGCAACATCCTATTCGCCGAAAGTTGCTGCACGCGGCGATAGCTGGTGTGATTGGTATCTCGGTAACGGCGTTGTTGATCAATATCACCGCCCAACCTTTAGATGCCACTCTGGCTGATTTCTTCGCAGAAAACAGTGTTCCCGGCGGACATGGACGCAACATCGTCAACGTGATTTTGGTTGATTTTCGAGCCTTCGATACGTTGGGTGAGGTAATCGTAGTCGTGATGGCTGGTATCGCTGCGGTGAGTTTGTTGAAAACGCACTATCACAAACGTAATCGTATCCATTCCCTTATTTTTGCCACTACTGCACACATCGTTGCAGCGCTGATGTTGGTGTTTTCACTTTACTTATTGTTGCGTGGACATAACGAGCCGGGTGGTGGTTTCATCGGTGCGCTGATTGCTGTAATTGGTTTTGCGTTACTGATGTTTGCAGAGTCGCCAAAGTACGTTCGGGATCGTTTGTATTTCGCGCCATTTAGCATTGCTCTATTTGGTATTTTCTTAAGCTTCGTGGCTGGCCTGATGAGCTTTGCTTTCAATTTGCCGTTCTTAACCGGTTTGTGGTGGAAAGATATTCTACCGCTCGGCACACCGCTGATATTCGACGTCGGTATTTACCTCGCCATCATTGGTGGCGTGATGGGGATGTTGTTACGTGTGAATGAGGAGTTGGATTGATGGAAATACTATGGAGTCTCGTGGTCGGTGTGTTTGTCGCGGCTGGTGTCTATCTTATGCTTGAGCGACACATCTTGCGTCTATTATTCGGTTTGATCTTATTGAGTAGTGCCGTGAACATCGCGATTTTCACTGCCGGACGTTTAACGCCCGGACTACCGCCTTTGATTGATGCGAATTCACAATTACCACCGGAAGGTGCGGCAAACCCGCTTCCTCAAGCTTTAATTCTGACTGCCATTGTGATTGGTTTTGGCTTGTTGGTGTTCGCGTTGATGCTGTTTTACCGTGCATATTCAGAAGCGGGCTCGGCCGATGTTGATGCGATGCGACGTTCTGAGGAGGATGAATGACGACGATTTGGTTGACGTTACCCGCAGTGATTTCGCTTCTTACCGCTGTCGCCATCTTCTGCGCGAAGCGTAACAACGCGCTGGCGGATGCGATAAGTGGCACAAGCGCATTGGCGACTTTGGTGATTGCAGCATTGTTGACGCACGATGTCATCAACGGCTGTCCGCAAGCAGTGGCGTTTGGTCAGTGGGCGGCACCATTTGGCATTGTTTTTGTGGCGGATTATCTTGCCGTCGCCATGGTGATGGTGACGGCCATTATTGGTGTAGTGAGCGTGTTCTACGCCATGGGCGATCTGCAAGAAAAGGCATCTTACGGCACATTTCATGCGCTGATGCATATCTTGTTGGCCGGCGTGTATGGTGCGTTTCTTACCGGAGATATTTTCAACCTCTATGTGTGGTTCGAGGTGATGTTGATAGCATCGTTTGGTTTGATGATCTTAGATGGATCAAAGCAACAAGTGGATGGAGCAGTGAAGTACGTGATGCTCAATCTAATATCGACCTTGGTCTTCTTGCTCGCGATTGGCTTACTCTACGGTGCAACAGGGACTTTGAACCTCGCGGATTTACACGCCAAAGCCGCACTGATTCCGTCTGACACCAAAACTTTGCTCGCGGCACTGTTCCTATTCGCGTTTGCGATAAAAGCGGTGTTGTTTCCCGTTTTTGCTTGGCTACCTGCTTCTTACCATACATTGCCAAGCGCCGTTGTCGCACTGTTTGCTGCGTTGCTGACCAAGGTTGGAGTGTATGCGCTGATTCGTGTGTTCACTTTGATTTTTCCGCTATCAGAAAGTGGTTGGCAGCCAACTCTGATGTGGGTGGCGGGGCTTACGATGTTAACTGGTGTATTGGGGGCCGCGAGCCAATACGACATTAAAAAAATTCTCTCTTTCCATATCATCAGCCAGATCGGTTATATGATCATGGGATTGGCGATCTACACGCCGCTCGCCATTGCGGGTGCGATTTTCTACATCGTGCACCACATCATTGTGAAAGCAAATTTGTTCCTGATTGGCGGCTTTATCGAGCGTAACTATGGCTCGGGCAAACTTGGGCAATTAGGCGGAGTCTACAAAGCCATGCCTTGGCTAGCTTTCTTGTTTCTCATTCCTGCATTCTCTTTAGCGGGGTTTCCACCTCTGTCGGGTTTCTGGGGCAAGTTCCTTGTCATCAAATCTAGTTTGCAAACCGAGTTGTATTGGCTTGCAGGGGCCGCGCTCTTAGTGGGTCTGTTAACGGTGTTCTCGATGACCAAGATCTGGAACGAGGTGTTTTGGAAAAAGCCTCAGCAAACACTCAAAACTCAGCCAATGAACAAGTACACAAAAGGATTGTATTGTGTGCCAATAGCCACGTTGACCACGTTAAGTCTGATTATTGGTTTGGCAGCCGAGCCGTTTTACCAATTTTCAGTGCAGGCAGCAGAACAGTTGATTGAGCCCCAAGCCTACGTAAAAGCGGCTCTTGGAGAGAGTGCATTGGCTGACAGTGCAATAGGTGACAGCGAAATAGTTGAACGCGTGGCATTGAATTCATCGGGAGGGAGCCAATGATTTATCTATTTTTGAACTTGTTTCTTGCCTTAGCGTGGATGCTGCTAAACGGCAACTATACAGGCACGAACTTCATTCTTGGTTTTGTGGTTGGCTTTTTGGCGTTGCGACTCAGTCAACCGTTTGGTTTGAAAAACAGTTACTTCCGACGCTTCCGTGCTTTTGTTGGCCTGTTTCTTTTCTTCTGTTACGAGATGGTGATCTCGGTAGCCAGAGTCGTCTGGGATGTGGTCACGCCAACCCATTTGAGTGATCCAGATATCGTGTATGTCCCGTTAGATGTTGAGTCAGATTTAGAGATCTCTTTACTCGCAAACATGGTTTCTCTTACTCCGGGAAGCTTGAGTTTAGATGTTACACCAGATAAGAAGCACATGGTTGTGCACGCGATGTTTGCACCCGATCACGAAAAGGTTATTCGAGAAATCAAAGACGGTTTAGAAAAACGGATTTTGGAGGTGACGCGTGACTGATGGATTAGAAATCGGTATCTGGTTACAGATGAGCATCACGTTCGCTTATATCGGACTACTGCTCAGTATCTTGATGGCATTCATTCGCTTGGTGCTCGGTCCAACCTTTGCCGATAGAGTGGTCGCGCTTGATCTGATTTCATTCGTGACGGTGGGCTTTATTGCTGTTTATACCCTAGATAGCGGGCAGCAACCCTTGTTGGATATTGCTATTACACTCGGTCTAGTGGCCTTCCTAGGAACCATCGCGTTTGCCAGGCTTATCTTTAAAAGAAAAGGAGAGGTGTAATGGACACGATCGTTGGGATTTTACTTTGTCTTGGAACCTTATTTACGCTCATCGCAAGTCTTGGGATCTTACGAATGCCCGATCTCTACACACGAATGCACGCCGCGACTAAAGCGGGTACGGTGGGCTTAGCATCATTGTTATTAGCGGTGGCGGTGGCCATGCCAGAAATCACGGTGATTTCACGAGTGATTGGCACAATGTTGTTTATCTTCATTACCGCTCCGGTAGCAGCACACTTGCTGGGGAAAGCGACCCGAGAAAGTGGTTATCAAATCTGGAGAAACGACAAATAGCGTGGTCTTTCACTTTATGTAAATGTTGTTTCATTTGGTAACCATGAAACTACGCAATCATAACGTGAGCAGATCAGGATGTTATTTTTGCTTTTCGGTGGATAAACCTAATTTCGACCGCCCCTGCAAGAGCATTTAAGATTCTCAACTCCTTTCTCAGCTGAGTTGTCGCTCCGCCACTGCAGTGGAGGCTCGCAATATCTAGGGTAATTCTTGAATGCTAATTTAGCAAAGTCACTGACACAGAATTGTTCAGAAGTGCGCTGACGGGGGCATGTAACACGAAAATGCCCCATTGTGTGTTCACTTCGATGAGTGAACTACATCGGCAATCTATTTTTACAATACATAAACTAATGGTTAGGAAAAGGCCCGACACATTTTCTTTCTTCACTCTAGGTAGTCAGCATATTTAGATAGTATGGACAATAGGATAGAGTCAGACCATACTCCAGTCAAAAAGCTCATCGAAGCGATTCAAGATCTTTAAAGGTTACGGAGACTGAATAAGAGTCAATTTGATTGTTGGTTACTCTGTGACCGGGGGGAGGTGAGAGTGCACGAGGGGTCAGCGTTTTTGAATGAACTCTTCAATACCTTTACAGTTGAAGTATAAAATGAGGCGGCCAAATAGCCGTCCCAGACACACCATCTGACTTGTTTATTCACTCATTCCTTTAAGCCAAAAATTAATTCAATTTCATCATCAAGTCTTCTGCCCGTTGGTATAAAACCAAGCTTTTGATAAATAGAGAGCGCATTGCCTTTTTCTTTATCCATCGTGGTCAGGGAGACGCCTTTTAAACCGGTAATGGAAGCGTATTTCTTACTGAAGTTAATCGCTTGACTCCCCAATCCTTTTCCTTGGAAACGATGGTCAATCATGACGCGCCATACATATAAATGCTCCTTTTGAAAGTGTTCATCGTGTGTGTCCAGTATTCTAGGGTCAATCAGAGAGATTAGCCCCGCAGGTTTATTGTTTAAGTAAATACCATAGTTGATACTATCGTCGTTAAAACTGGCTTCTGCAAGCCACTCTGCGTTGTTAGCAATGAGTTGTTTTTGAGACTCTTCCACTGAGAGATCAATAATGTCATTGATAATGGTATTGTTTATTTTTAAAAAGCTAATTTTATTCATGCTTATTTACCTTGGGTAGGTGTTTCATTAAAAGTAACTGGCCAATGTAAGGATCTTGATAAGCTAATCTTGAGTTATCAAAATGGTAATGTCGCTTTTGCTCCTGTCTTTTAACATAGACTCTTCAAGTATCTTATAGATCTCTTTATCTGGCGCATATTAGAACGCGCCAATTTTTTTAATTAAGGTATATGTATGTCTTAATTAAAAACGATGATGGAAGTTATTGTTTCCTTTTTGCCTGCCCCCATGACAGAAATATTAGTTCCAAGCGTTGCCCACGATGATTCAAAAATAGGGTACGTATAGTATTTTTACAATAGTGCCGTCACAAAACCCAAAACAAACTCCCTGATAGAATGCTGACGAGTGTGATTAAAGATAACTTTAATGTGTTCTCAGCCAGCTACATTTTGTATATCACTTATCAGCTAAAATGGTGGCCAATATCTTATCGCCTTTGCATTCAACACTGACGTTCATTCCATTGACGAGTGCTCTCTCATTAGGCGCACTTGCTCTCATATCGAGTCCACTTGTTTAAATTTGGACAACTAGTTCGGTAAGCGTTAAAGAAAGAGTGCTGGTTACCCTGAAGTTTTAGTGTAGGCCACATCTTGATGTTATCGAAGATGGCCAATCGCAATGCAAAAATAGACACAGCCCTGGAATATTGAAGCTAATGTTATCGAAAGCTTTTCTGCACTATTTTTTTAGTTTGCGTAATTGGTGTAGCCAAACTTAACACCAATGATACGAACCGCCATATAAGTTTTAACTCATACCATTTGACGTATTATTGCGGAATCTTTTGTCTATGACAGTATGACTTTGTAAGTAAAATCATTACATAATGAAAGCGTATTTATTAAGTTGCCAGTTCAAACCTTGATGTATTGTTTTCATAAAGTTCAACGTTAATGTCGGTTTTATCTAATAGTCATAAGATGTTGCTCCTAATGAATTGATAGCAGCGTAGCTTCTTACGTCTAAAGCGGGACTGTATTGGATAAACCTGTGATAAAAATACAACGATTCACAAAAATGCTGTGCTTGGCCGACATATCACTCAGATTGACATCACTCATGGAAGTTGATTAAACGACTTTATATACTTGTAGTAATTCATTGTTTACTAAATTAGTAAAATCACTGACACGCTTTTGTCCAAAAGCTTCTCGGATTGAATTTTTGCCCGTGGCACTTTCTAACTCGAAAGTGCCCCATTTCAATTCAGCGCAGCTTTTCCTAACATTTTTACGATATCATCTTTGCCTAATTTATTGTAATGCGACAAACTTAATACACCCCCTAGATTTAGTATGAGCATGCATACAGTGCGAGTAAAAATAGAACAAAATGAAGATGGTGATCACTACTTCTTAATACCTGATGAGTTACAGAAAGATTTATCTTGGGATGAAGGTGATTCAATAGAGTGGATTGATAATGGTGATGGAAGTTGGACTTTAAAGAAGCTTAGTCGGTTGGAATCATTAAAACTCAAAGCATTTGACGACCCAGCTGTTAAAGCTGAGTATGACCGATTAAAAGATGACTCTGAGTTTGATCTTTAGCCAGTCAAGTCAAGCTATTCTGGTCGTAGTCAAACTACCAAACAACAAGCTTCCCAAATGTACAATAGCCCGTTCCACAACTCATCTTAACGTACTTCTTCTCCTTTCTTTGTTGTAAATCCATCACGCAGGGTGCGTGATGAACTTACTTTTGCCCCTTTTCTAGTTAGAACCAAAGCTACCCTTCAGCCATAATTGTGACTTTTGACTTACAATACTTGTACTATGCTTTTTTCAGCTTGGTTCTACTTACACAGCAAGCGATGCAAGTAGAAACCTTCAATGTGGTTGGGCGTTTTATCTACAGATAACGACTTCTCAAATGGTCTTTGAAGTATTGCGCATTCAAGGTTTCGCCCGTTGCACCTTTCACCAAGTCATCAGTGGTCAGCAGGCTGCCTTTGCTCCAAATGTTTGATTCTAACCAAGTGAAGATAGGGGATAGGTCACCGCTTTCAATCACAGAGTTTATATCTACCGTTTTCTTCATTGAAGCCATGAACTGCGCCGCGTACATCGCACCTAATGTGTACGATGGGAAGTAACCAAATGCGCCGTCTGTCCAGTGGATGTCTTGCATACAGCCGTTAGTGAAGTTACCTTGAGTGCTTAAACCAAGGTAAGACTGCATCTTGGTATTCCATAACTCTGGCACGTCAGTGTGTTTGATCTTGCCGTTGATCAAGTCACGCTCAATCTCGTAACGCAGGATAACGTGTGCAGGGTAGGTGAGTTCATCAGCATCGACACGGATGAAGTCTTTCTTCACGCGCGTGTAGATCTTCTGGAAGTTTTCTTTCTCAAATTCTGAGCCTGAGAATTGCTGACCAGCCAAGTTCGCTAAGTGTCCAATGAACGGGTCGCTGCGGCCGACTTGCATCTCGAAGAATAAAGATTGAGATTCATGAATGCCCATAGAACGAGCTTCCCCCGCTGGTTGTCCTGCTAGGTGTTTTGGTAAGCCTTGTTCGTAACGTGCGTGGCCTGTTTCATGCACAATACCCATTAAGCTTTGAACGAATTCCGCTTCGTCATAGCGTGTTGTGATACGCACGTCTGAAGGGACGCCGCCACAGAATGGGTGAACACTTTCATCCAATCGGCCGTGTTCAAAATCGAACTGAAGCAGCTTCATGACTTCTAAACCCAGTGCTTTCTGTTTCTCGGTCGAATAGATACCTGATGGTGCGTTAAATTGCTCGCTCGATTGTTTTTCGATCACTTCATCAATTAAACCTGGAAGCCAAGTTTTAACGTCTGCAAATAGGGTATCAAGTGAAGTAGAGCTGGTGCCCGGTTCATAAATATCCAGCATCGCATCATAAGGCGTTAGATTGGCTGCGTCTGCGCGAATCTGCGCTTCTTCACGAGAAAGCTCAACCACTTCACGCCAGTTCTTTTCGAATCCAACCCAGTCGTTGTTACCGCGTTGGCTACGCCACGCATGTTCACATTTTGAACCCGATAGAGATTTCGCTTCAACCAGTTTTTCTGGAAGTAGGTTTGCTTGTTGCCACTGGCGTTTTATTTCACGAAGTGACGATTGTTGCTCAGTGTTCAGCGCTTCATTTTCAGCGTCTACAATCCAATCGCCAAGCTGTGGTTGAGTCATTAAGCCGTGAATATGAACAGAAAGCTCGGCCATCGCTTCACTACGAGCTTGGTTACCACCTGCTGGCATCATTGAAGCTTGGTCCCAACCACAAATAGAAGCTAGGTGTTGAAAGCGTGAACATTTTTGAGAGTGTTCGACTAGTTTTTTGAATGCGCTCATTTGACTACTCTTAATTTGGTTTCTTTAAATGATCCTTGGGCTGCGTCAGCGTTAAGGTTCATCTCGTGTACTTTGATTATGGCTTTGCTTTTTAATGACGCCGACCTTCGCAGTCGAAGATATAGCGAGAAAAGCATGAGGCGGTACGATGCCTTGAATTTACTATTTCTTAACAAATCAAACTGTTCTATTGTGCACAAAATCAGTGAGTTGTATAGCTGGTGGCAATTGTTGCTTGCGAATTGTTCAGATACACGGTATTGATGATAGATCGCTGAACAAAAATGACAATGATATGGATATTTTGAACTTTGAGGCATTTCTAATTGCCATCACTATTTTAACGCTAACGCCGGGCTTAGATACGGCTTTGGTGATTCGCAATACTAGCCGCTCTGGCTTAGCTGACGGTTGTATGACGAGCTTTGGTATTTGTAGCGGCTTGTATGTACACGCGTTTTTCTCTGCTGTGGGTATATCTGCAATCCTCGCCCAATCCGCTGAACTCTTTCAAGCCGTTAAGATGGTAGGTGCGGTTTACCTCATCTGGCTTGGCTTAAGCAGTTTGCGAGCATTAATGAAAAACGGTGGCGGTTTAAAGGTCGGAGAACAAGCTCAGCAGGCATACAGTGCAAAGCGTTCTTTGCGTGAAGGCTTTCTGTCTAACGTTCTTAACCCAAAAACAGCAGTTTTCTATCTGGCCTTTTTACCTCAATTTGTAAACCCTGAAGGTTCGCCTTTATTGCAATCTATGTTGATGGCTTCGGTACACTTTATGATTGCGATGGTATGGCAATGTGGTTTGGCTGGCGCGCTTAACTCGGCTAAAAATTTGCTCAAAAACGCGAGTTTTATGAAGTGGATGGAAGGCGTGACGGGCATGGTGCTGGTTGGGCTGGGTGTTAAGCTTCTGATGGAAGAGCCTGTGTAGTTCACCGTTTTCAGTTGAACATGAATATATGAAAGCCCACGATGTGTCGTGGGCTTTGTGCTTTATTACTGGTAGATCTTTGTACCGATCTTATTCTACAGCGCAGTTATTCAACGACGCTAATGTTCATCTCAGCACCTTCGAAACCTAAGTCACTCAACTCATCGGCGTTAAAGTTGGTGGTAACTTCGATGTCGCCAATGCGCTCAGTAGATTCGTTGACGGAATCAGTACTTCTTTTGCTGCGTAGATTGTTAGTAATTGGTGTTGCTTGTCCAATTTCGATAGTACCTGCAAATTGAGATTCAGCGTAGAAATCTCCAGACACGTAAGAGTGGAAGGGGCGTAAGCTTCCGCCAGTCGCGTATTGCATGCTTGATAAGCCAGCTTCTTTAATCGCCCAGCTCCAATCCCACCATTTAGTTTCACCTGGGATGTAACGGTGATCCCATTGGTAGCGAATGTCGGCAGATTCACTGCTGCCACGGCCCATGGTGAAGGTATGAGCCTTGTACGGGCGGTTATCTGGATGAGAGTGCCACGCGTTGCCACCCCAACGAAGGAAGCCGTTGAATTCAACATCGTAGCTAATATCGGCGTTGAATCGGTACGGGTAAGAGATGCTTGAACGATACAGCTCAACTCGAATCGGTAGCTCCGAATTCGCAGGAACCATAGGACGAGCTTGAAGTGTTACTTGTTCGCTAGTGGAGTTGCCATTTGTTTCAGCGAAGCTTTGGTTAGCCTCGAACTTAACGGTGAGCTTAGTTTCGCCAACCAAAGGCCACTTGAAGGTGTTCTCTGTTTGAACGCTCTGTGAGAATCCGTAGCTGTTCGTTTTCGACCAGTTTGTTGATTCGTCTACTTTTAGGTCTACCACCACTTGTTGCGCGATGTTGCTGTTGTTTCTTGCCGTCGCGTAAACCGTTTTCACTAGTTCACGATCCGACTCGACAACATCACCATGCCAAAAGTTGTCGTCGTTAACGGTGTAGGCAAAATTGTCGACGGTGATTTTGGTTTTTTCATCACAGCGATAGCCGCTACAAGAGCCATTGTTATTTCCTTGTATTACCCAACTGTTGCCAGAGCGCTTTATCGTCATGTCTTCGCCCACGTACTGACTGTTATTACCGCCAACCCAAGCGTAACCTAGGTTGTGGGCTAAGTAGCTTAATGGGCGTACAAAGTCGTTACGGTTGTTCACTAATTCATACTGAACATCGATTTCGCTGCCTTCCTGAACCGATTTGGCGGAATAGTTAGGGATTTCAGATTGGTCGTTGTTTGGGTAACAGAACGTTGACCCACTGCTTGATTGCTTAATTTCGCCATGATAACCCGGCCCCATGATTACCCAGTTTCCTTTTAACCCGGTGATCTGCCAAGTGCCCATGCGAGCGACCAAAGTACTCTTCTGCTCTTCTGCTTCATAACGGTCTATAGGACGATAACCAGAGCGACAGACATCTTCACCAAGTTGGTCAAACACTATTTGGTCTGGGTAAATCTTCGCATTTACACCGGTTGATAGAACAGACAACACTGCGGTTGCTAAGAGACTTCTGTTTACTGTGATCATTAACAATTCCCTCATTTGTAATTTTTCTATTTTGATAATGTTTTGTGTGCCGTGCAGTTAACAAGACAAGTTCACTTTTTCATGTTGATAAATAGATAGATACTGAAAAGGGTTGAATTAAATTACCCAGTTAATTCAATGGCTTGTATTGTCATTAGTGTTTTTACGGTGAAAGAGTATGCAACTGAACGTAAATTGTTTGATGGGGCTCAAACCGTTTTTAGAAAAATGAAGGCCCATTATTCGGGCTTAGACGTCAAAATTATTTGACGTTATTTTTGGCGTTTGTATGAATGGTTAATTAGAAGAACAGGTATAACCATTCACAATACTCGTAGTTTTAAGGTGGGCAGGTAGTGAGTGACAAAGAGTAAAAATCTAACTTGAATATTTTGCTTTGCTATCGGTTTTAAAATGCAAACACTTAAAGTAAGGAAGACTGTAATAATTGTATTACTGATAAAATAATGAAAATAACCATCCGTTTTTTATGTGTAATATCGGAAAAGCTTGCTACTTGATAATAGGGCACTTTTTGCTAGTGGTTAAACTATCTCTAATTATCGTTTGGCCAGAAGTTGCGTTCGGCCTGTATTACACGTTTTAATGATGGCAAATAAATCATTCGAACTTAAGATATCAATCTTTACCGTTAATGGGTCATTGTTGATTAACAGGTAAGGCGCCAATCGGCTGTCATTCATTGTTTTATTTATTTTTTGCACAGAGACTAAGTCAATGGTGCCAGAAATAGAAAAGAAAAGTGATTGAGAAGGACGGGCTGTTCCTCTGAATCGCAGAACAAGTGGGTCGGGCATGTTGTCGTCTTGAACGGACATCAGGTGCAGCACCTTGTTGTTACTTATTTTCGTTAATCCGTCGGTACGTAATACATTGTCATTCACTATCAGGTCCACCACGCTATGTTGGTAGCGATGCTCTTCTTTTGGTTGGGGCGAAGGGATACTCCATATGCCAACCAATAAAACGAATGCAGAAATGAGCGCAACGATTGGCATCATAATTGACCTCTTTCTAGGAATAGGGCCAGTTCGGTACTGGCTTGATCTAGTTGGGTTGGCGTGTAAAAGATGTTGACGGACTGGCGTGTGGCTTTGTTCAGAATAGAGAGCTCAGAATATTCCGCTTCTTCGCTAATGTACGCCACGCAATCACATTGATACTGATAGAGAATGCTTTCTAGCTCTGGCGTCATCGCCATTTCAGGGGCTTGGAAAACTTGTATTTGACCTATCCATTGCTCGCTGAGCCGGTTAACGGGGTTGATATCGCTGAGGTTTCTCTCATTAACCTTAGCAAAAGCCAATAACGCTGATGCCAACAGTAAGCAGCCAGTGGTGAAGTAGCACAACTTGTTTCGGTTTTCAGCAGTGGGAAAGTAAGCCGACGAACTTTGTTTAGGGTTAGGCTTAGGTTCGACTGCAACAGCTGCACCGATAGCAATACCGTTATTGCCGACGGGTATCAGGTTGCTCGCATCAGCAAGGGGAGTTGTGGCTGCATTATTGATGGGGGAGTCGATTACCACGCACTCATCGATAAGGCGATAGCCCACCTTAGGAACGGTGACGATTGGGGTTTCTTTGATGCCTAATCTAACGAACCCTTGGCGCAGTAAACTTATACTTTTCGCTAGTGACGTATCCCCTATGAACTCGTTTCCCCAAGCGAAGCTAATAATATCTTGTTTGTTAACAATATCGGGTGAGTTTTTATGTAATAACTCCAGGACCCGAGTTTCACGGTATCCTACTTTAATAGAACGTTCATCGTTATAAATACGGTTTTTAATCGGGTCGAATCTGATCATATAGCCAACGTTTTATTTTTATTATAATTCTCTCTACAATGTAGATGACTATAAACTGACTAATATATGAATTAAAGTCACATGTTTTATTCTTCTGGTTTTTTGTGTCGTTGAAACGAAAAGAAATTTAATATGTTTGTTACAAAACGCCTGACACCTACGCACAATCTGTTAAATATAAGTAATATCTAATTAAGTGTTGGTTTTATTAGTGTTCTTTTTAGTAGTCTTCTATCTTCTTTATTAAATCGCATAGTGGTCGATTTAATATTCTTGTTATTTATAAGGGCATATGTGCTGCATAATAATTTAAGACGTTTCGCTATGTGATGAAAATAAAAAAGCCCGCAGTTAAATGCGGGCTTGGTATTCAATCACTTCAGTTTACGCTTTAACTGCTTCACAATCATTTGAAGACGTCAACGGTTTGAAGAATAGCTTGGTTTCTTCGATAACAACGTGGCGCAGCAAGATAAGCCCGATTAGGTTCGGAATTGCCATTAGGCCGTTCACGATATCAGCCATTATCCAGATCATGTCGAGCTTTAAGAATGCACCAGAAGCCACCAACGCAATGAAGATGATCTTGTAAGGCAATACAGCTTTGGTACCTAGCAAGAACACAACACAGCGCTCACCGTAGTAGTTCCAACCTAAAATTGTTGTAAACGCAAAGAAGATTAAGCCAACAGAAACCAACATAGGGCCAAGGGTATCTGCATTCAGACCAACAGCGAATGCGTGAGTGGTCATCGCAGCGCCTGAAAGATCAGTCTGCCAAGCACCCGTTAAGATAAGCGCCAAACCTGTCATCGTACAGATGATGATGGTGTCGAAGAAGGTACCTGTCATAGAGACAAGTCCTTGTTTCACACATGAGTCTGTTTTAGCCGCTGCTGCAGCCATTGGTGCGCTACCTAGGCCAGATTCGTTCGAGAACACACCACGAGCGATACCTGATTGGATAGCAAGCATGATGCTCGCGCCAAAGAAACCACCGGTTGCTGCTGTGTTGGTAAACGCAGAAGTCACAACAAGGGTAATGGCATTCAGTAGTTGGTCGGCATTTGAAATCAGAACGCTTAAACACGCGACGACGTACATAACCGCCATAGTAGGAACAACTTTCCCTGCCACTTTAGCGATAGATTGGATACCACCAAGGGTAACCACTGCCACTAATATCGTAAGAACGACAGCAGACATCTCACGCGAAGCGCCAAATGAGATTTGAGTTGCGTCCAAGATAGCGTTGACTTGTGGGAAGGTACCGATACCGAAGCAAGCAACGCCGAGCGCGAAGACAGCGAACATTACCGCTAAGATTCGTGAGCCGACACCGTATTGCAGGTAGTACATTGGGCCGCCAACCATTTCGCCATTGCTATCGGTTCTGCGGTATTTAACGGCGAGTAGACATTCTGCGTACTTGGTCGCCATACCAAATACAGCGGCAAGCCACATCCAGAATAGGGCACCAGGGCCACCAATCTTGATTGCGGTTGCTACACCAACGATGTTACCTGTACCAATGGTTGCTGAAAGTGCAGTACACAAAGCGGCGAAACTCGATACGTCACCCGTACCAGATTTGTCTTTGCTGAACACCATTTTCAGTGCAGTTGGGAGGTGTCTAAACTGGAGTAAGCCTAAGCGAAAAGTAAAGTAGATACCTGTACCCACTAGCAGAATAAGCAGTGGTGGTCCCCAAACGAATTGGTTGATGGTTTGTAGTGTAGCTTGTAGGTGGTTCATAGATTCCCCTTAATAAATTAAAAATTTAAGGAGAAGAGGGAAGGCAGTGCAGATCGCAGGGATCGGGAGCACTACTTAATACATACGGATTTCTAGATAGAATTCTTTTGTTAATTAAGGCTGTTGCTTTCCACTCCTCTGTCCTTTTGCCTGAGAGTTTCACTTAGCGAATCACTTATAGATAAGTAACGGGCACTAAGCTTGCTCCTTCGGCGACCGATCTAACGGTTCTCTCCAGAGGTTCCTCCAACGACAGTCCTCACTTTTCTGGATTTCTCCAGCATAAAGCACCTGAAAGATTTACTTCTTCGGCGGGTCAATCTAACTAAATGTTAATATTCAGTTAAAAACCACTCTCCTGCAGTCTTCATCGGAACAATTACCTAAATAATTAGGTAATCTGTAGGCGTATCCTAGATCATATAAAATGTGATGTCAGCTACAAAATATCTGTTTGCACAAATGTTGTTCAACTAAATGATCAAACAACGAGTCTCTGACGTAACTTGCTTATTTAAATGGTATAAAATAGAGAAACAAGGAGGAGTTATGACTCGACTAATAGCGATTGTTTTTTTATTGGCTTTGGCATTTGTACTATTTCGTTACCGGACAAACGAAAAACTGCAAAAATGGGTAGTGATAGTTATCGTTAGCAGCTTCCTTTTGTATACTGCCAGCTTGATGATTTCGGAGTTAACTCGTTAAGCCTGCCTGTAAACAGGTGGGATGAATGTGTTAGTAGAGCTTAAGTGCTTCTGGCTTGAGCGATAGGTTTAACTGAGCCTGCACTATCAGTATTGGCATTCGTGCCAGTGACCGCGTAACGTTAAACAAATTTTTGGGAGTACCCGCTAGTGAACCAGCAATCTGGACAAAGCGAACAAGATGAAGTGGTTGTTATTGAAGAACGCGATAAGCGCAGTCAGCTCTATATCGGCATTGCTGCGGTTATAGGTTTAGCACTGGGTGGCTTAGTTGGTTCTACAGTTACGGCTTCTAAGTGGGAGTCCACTTATCAGGTACTCGAAACTCGTTATCAAGAAC
The DNA here is from genome assembly GCF_041439145.1 of Vibrio sp. 1F255. Taxonomy (NCBI): domain Bacteria; kingdom Pseudomonadati; phylum Pseudomonadota; class Gammaproteobacteria; order Vibrionales; family Vibrionaceae; genus Vibrio; species Vibrio sp. 1F255. The sequence continues at coordinate 31,045 of NZ_JBGONQ010000005.1, forward strand.
TGCATGACAGCAGAGCACAGTTGATGACATCCGTTGAAACTAAAGTGGCAAAAGTTGATACCGAAATCGATGCGAAAGTAGAAGCCGCTCTAGTGAAACAAACGGAAGAGCATCAAAAAGAGCTCCAGGAATTAGCGAAGCAGTCTTCGGTTTTAGAGAAGGCGAACTACTCGTTAGAGCAACAGCTAAATGAACAGAAGCAAACGTTAGAGCAAACTCAGCAAGACAACCAGAAACTTAATCGTCAGGCTGACATGCAATCGACTTTGTTTGAGCGTGCGCGTGAAGTTTTCCGAAAAGAATTACAGATTTCTCAAGAACTTGAAAAACTTGAGAAAGAAAGAGATCAACTCGAGCAGAATCTTGGTTCTCTTAAGAAAGCGTGTGATGTTTACTTAGATGGCACATCATGGGATGCGAAATCTGACGCGTGTGAGAAGCAAGATAACGCTAACTCTCGACTGAGTGATATAAGACAAATGATTGAAGTCCACACCATGGACCTCAAACAGATCAAAACTCTCACTGAAGAGATGGGTCTATAAGCCGAAGGCTTTACCAACCTAACGTTAGTTTTTCACTAAATATTGAAACGCCCACATCACACACGTGATGTGGGCGTTTTGCGTTTGTCGAGAGCATAGATCCGGTGCTTTCTCATTATTGATTATTTGCGTGTTTTCATTGTTTGCTTAGATATTTGTGAATAGTTACGTATATCCACAATGATATGTTACTTGTTGTCTATTAAATGACTTTGCATACATATTTTCAGCTCAGAGTCGCTGCATAATAGTGTTGTTCAGGATGAACACGCAGTCGATTGCTAGCTCGCATTTGGCTGCTTTGACGACAAGGGATGGAGTGATGCCAGAGTATCTTTGTGAGAACTGCACCATAGCTTATTGTTTCGATGATTGTCGCTCGCCATTAGCGCAAAAAGAGATGATCAAAGTAGAAGAGTTGGTTCGTCGTGTCGATGTTGAACACGATGATGAACAGAGTGAAAAGGGTGAAAAGGGTGAAAAGAGTGAGCAGGGCATTGAAGGTAGTTATTCGCCTAATCGTTCAGACATAAAAAATCCCCACAAGCCAAGCTGGTAGGGATTTTGGATAAGTTGCAGTCCTGTTCTCGCTTTCTCAAGCAAAGGGTCTTACAAAAATTTTTAGAACAGTTTCGTTTTTAGAGCTGTGTCGTTTCTTAGAATGCAGTTAGCTACTAGAGCAAAACCTCATTCCACTAAACGTTATTTCTCATACGTTTTGATTTCGCCTGATTTCACACGAGCAACAAACGATTGCAGTTCTTTCTTCACAACTGGCATCAAGAAGTACAGACCAAGAATGTTGAAGATAGACATCGCAAAGATAGCCGCATCAGAGAAGTCGATTACCGCACCAAATTGAATCGTGGCACCAATAACAACAAACACACAGAACATCACTTTGAAAATCAGTTCCGTTGTTTTACCTTCACCAAATAGGTAAGTCCAAGCCTTAAGACCGTAGTACGACCAAGAGATCATGGTAGAAAACGCAAACATAATTACCGCGAGAGCGAGTGTGTATTTGAATACTTCTGCCGTTTCAGTAAACGATGCAGCAGTCAGCGTTACGCCCGTTAAACCAGAACCATCGAATGGACCTACGTTTAAGCCAGCAATAGTGATAACCAATGCGGTCATTGTACAAATGATTACCGTATCAACGAACGGTTCTAATAGTGATACTAGACCTTCGGTGATTGGTTCTTTTGTTTTAACCGCTGAGTGAGCGATAGCTGCTGAACCTACACCTGCTTCGTTCGAGAACGTTGCACGTTTCAAGCCTTGAATTAACGCACCAATAAATCCACCAACAACACCTTCACCAGTAAATGCACCTGTAAAGATTGCGCTGAACGCAGGGCCGACTTGATCAAGGTTAGAACCGATAACAATCAGAGCCATACCGATATACAGAGCAGCCATCCAAGGAACAACTTTTTCCGTTACCGATGCGATAGAAGGCATACCACCAACAATCACAGAGAAAACTAAAGAAGCAAGTACAAGGCCAGTGATCACACCGTATTCACTTGGTACATCAAATGCGTAAGTTAACATGGCGTGTGCTTGGTTAGCTTGGAACATGTTACCGCCGCCCAATGCGCCCAAAATACACATTAATGCGAAACCAATAGCGAGCACTTTACCTAGTCCGCCTAAACCTCTTTCACCCAGACCTTGGCTTAGGTAGTACATTGGACCACCCGAAACAACACCTGAAGGTAGGATAGTTCGGTATTTCACACCTAAGGTACACTCACAGAACTTAGAAGCCATACCCAGAAGGCCACACAAGATCATCCAGAATGTCGCGCCAGGGCCACCAATCGCAAGTGCAGCACCCACACCGGCAATGTTACCAAGCCCGACGGTTCCAGAAAGGGCAGTAGCTAAAGCTTGAAAATGGGAAACTTCGCCGTCTTCTATTGAGTTAGGGTCTGTGTACTTGCCTCTAATGATATCTACAGCCATACCGACTCGCTTAAATTGAACGAAGCCAAAGTAAACAGTAAAGATCAACGCAGCGAGTAATAACCAGCCAACAATAATAGGGAAGTTGGCTTCGCCAACCGGTACACTTTTAAATATGAGTCCAACGAACCATCCTGTGTAGTCGTTGAAAAACCCATCAACACTTTGACTTAAGTTGCTGATAGCTTGGTTAAATGATCCTTCTTCTGCAAATGCACTGGAACTAAACAATAATATAAACCCAAAAAATAATTCACGTATGTTTTTCATGGTTTTCCCTGTCTTTTTAATAAATTATGTTTGTTGCTGTTGTGTTTGTTTTCTATTTGATTTGTATATCTCAGTGGTTTATCTACTTCATTCGACGGCAACATAAACGGCTGTAGCTAGGTCGAAAAACGAAATAAATATAAGTACTGATCTTGTTTTGTATGGATATCCTTTTGGTATGTGCACCAATAAGACCATGGTATTCGGGCTACCAAGTCCTACTGATAATCCTATACATAAAAATAATGCCAACAAAGAAATTTTTACAATAAATTTACAATTGTTCGGGTTTTGTCATCATTTGGGAATAAGTCGATGCTTTGTAGGCTGAGAAAAGTATATGCAGTAGTTGTTTTAGGGACGGGTGAAGGAGAATTCAGAGTGATGGGCTGTAGGGGCATAGGGGGGACATAGAGGGAACGTAGGAGAGTTCGAGTATTCGATATGTTTTCGAGGTGTATAAACATTCTAAGGCTGAAAGTGTATTCGGATCTTAGGATATTAAAAAAGCCCTTTATAAGAGCTTTTTTGATGAGCGGAAAGCATGACTACTTTCCGATAGCACATAAAACTAAACGGCTCGATCACTATTGCTATTGCCAACCGTGCTTTTGCTGGATTTGTGGTAGAGCTTAAGTGCCAATAACGAACCCCACAACAAAACTTGTCCCCAGAGTAATGTCCATTGAGATGCCACCTCTTGCCAAGATGCACCCATCTGATCAAGTGCTAAGAAACCTTGGATAGCGGGTGTGCTTGGGAACAGCTGTGATAATAGAACTAACCATTCGGGCATCATTTCAACTGGCCAGATAAAACCTGAAGAGAAGATCAGTGGCATTGAACTGATTAACACTACAACCGTGACTAGCTCTCTTCGTGGCACTAACTCACCAATAAAAATCCCGATCAAACAACTGGCCAGTAAGAAGGGCAGAAGTAAGGTTAAGATCTGTGTTGTTGAGGCGAGCTGGTTTATCCCATACATCGAAAAGCTAGCGCCGAAATAGTACATCGACAACAGGTAATAAATGCCGACTAAGGTACAACAGCGGGCAAGCATCAATTTCGCTGGAGAGGTCTTACTCCAGTAGCCAAATGTCGATTGAGCATTTTGGGTTGCACCAACTAAACCTGAAGCCATGGCTAAGGTTTGTTGCAGGATCAACACAAAGACGGCTGGAACTACGTAATCGATGTATCCCATGCGACTATTAAACGTTGGTTTCAGGTTCAAGCTGAATGCACTGTAGCCTTTGGCTGCCGATTCTAAAGGCACACCTTCGACTAACAAATGGCTGACCTTAACTTGCGCAGCTAACGTACCACCGGCCTTGGCAAGCCCTTCAACAATGGTTCCGTAGACCAAAAAGTAAGAAGCATCACCAGCGTAAGAAAGTGTCGGGCTCTTACCGAGCAACAAGTCTTTATAGAAGTTTTCTGGAATGACGAGGAACCCACCAATCTCTTGGTTAAGTACGGCTTGTTTCGCATCGGCGATGGTGGAGTCTCGACGAACCAATTCGATTTGAGAGGTGGCATCCACCATACGCTCTAATTGATAGCTGCTTTGACTCTTATCCAAGTTCACAACCGAAGCTTTCAGTTGTTGAGGAACTTGGTTCGCGTAAGGCAATGGATACAAGAATGAATAGAAGACCACACCACCAAATACTGTAAGAAGCACGACAGGGTTGCGCAATACCGCTAAGAGTTCTTGCTTGAGCAGTTGAGTAAAGCTCATCGTTTTACTCCTTGTTGTGCTGATGCTTCTGGCTGTGTTGACGGCGTTGTTTTTGCAGATATAGCTGCTTTTGTAGATGGATCTGCTTGTGCAGTTAGAGTTGATTGCGCCAAGTGTTTCTTAATTAGCAACATTACCACGAAAGCAGGAACTGCATACCACAACATAGAAGAGAGGCTGATCAAAGACTGTGCTGCGCTCACACCATAACTAGACTGCGCCGTTTGTACTTCGATGTAATGACTCACGGGCAATAAGCTTCTCCAAATTTGAGCAGCTGTATTCATGTCTGTTACTGGAAAGGTAATACCCATGAACGCAAAGCTTGGTGCCGTAAATGCGCCAGCGAAACTCATCGCCCTTGCTGGATCAAGTGTTAAGAAGAAAAACAAACAACCCATAATGATACAACTGATCACGGTTAGCAGTTGGGCAATAGTCAATGCCACAAAGCTGCCGTTAAATGGCCAGTCTAAGAGCACATAGAACCAAAAACTAAACGCGATACCAAACATCAAAAACAAGACAAGGTAGGGCGTTAATGTTGATGCGAGTGACTTCATAGGGGCGTTGGATAACCAAGCGTGAAGCCCACGAGCTCTAACGTTCGCCGTCAAAACCAATATCGTGCCCACCACAATCATGATCTGCCACAGTGCAGGAATAACCGCAGACACCAAGAACTGTGCATAACTGGTGTTCTTGTTGAACAGCGGCGTGATCTGGCTTTGTACCGTTACTGCTTGGCCTAATGCGGATTGCACCGTGGTATCACCGTGTGACAGCTGTTTCACGACTTCAAGTTGCGCGTTAAAAGTCCCTTGAGCCTGCAGCAAGGCAGAGTTCACCAGCTTACCGATTAAGATAAATTGGCTGTTATAGAATACAGACACTTGCGGATTCAAGCCGAGCAGAAGGTCTCGGTCGAAGTGCCTTGGTATCACAACATAACCATAGATATCACGTTCGATCATCGCTTTCGCCGCATCACTCGCAGAGCTGTATTTCTGAGTGACTTGCAGCGTTGGTGACGCATCAACAAGGCGTGTGAACTGTTGCGAGATTTGACTGTGCTCAAGGTCGACAACTGCGACCGGTAAGTCACGAGCGATCCCTTGTGAAAAAATCAGCCAGATACTGGCAGCAAGCAGCAAAGGAATCCAAGTTAGGCAAGACAACAACCATTTGTCTTTGCGGACAATCGCCCACTGCCGAAGCAAGGTATTCTTCGCTCTATGATGCTCAGTTGATTGCGAGCCTCTAGATTGCGATCCAGTATATTGAGAGTTAGCAGACATAAGTCACCTAAAGCTCAACCACTAGGCTCATGCCCATACGCAGTGTTTCGCTCGTATCGACAGGGTGCGCTTCTACTTCAAAAGTACGTAAATCGAAGCCTTGTGCTGCGTCTGTTGAGCGCCAAGTTGCGAAATCACCCATTACGGCGATGTGAGTTACTTGGAAAGTTAATGATTTATCCAGAGCTGGTAGGTACGCCTCAAACTGGCTGCCTTTCTCGAAATGCTTAAGCATGTCTTCACGAACATTGAGCACAGCCCAAGCATCCTTGGTGTCGATAACAGTCACAACAGGGAAGCCTTGTGGTGCGAGTTCACCGCTGCTTAATAGCACCTGAGATACTTCGCCATTAAACCAGCTGTGGATCTGTGTGTCTTTTGCGTAAGCTTCAACTTCCGCTACCGCACCCGCTGCCATTAACGCTTTTTGAGCGGCGGCCACTTTGGTTTCGTCACGCGCACCTTCTTGCGCTAATTGATACATTTGGAATGCAGCGCTTTCGGTGTACTTCGCCGCTTGCCACTGTGTTTTGGCTTCATCACGCTTCTGCTCGGCAACCACACCATCATTGTAAAGGTTGTTTACACGTTGGTAGGTTTTGTCCATCAGATCGGCAGCTGCTTTGGCTTTCAACCATTGGTCTTTAGCCGCTTGGATCTGTTGAGTACGCGCGCCATTCTCTGCTTCTTGTGCTAATGCACCAGCGGCTTTCTGACCAGCTTTTGCTTGCTCTAGCTTCGCATCAATCTCAGGGCTTAGTAGAGAGAAGATCAATTCGCCTTTTTCAACCGAATCGCCTTTGCGCACGAATATTTCATCAATTCTGCCAGGTACTTTCGATGAAATGCTGTATTGCTGCACATCGATTTGACCTTGAAGCTTAACCGGCTGAGGTTGATAAGCTTGATAGAAACTGTATCCGACCCAGCCAATAACGCCGATACCAACTAAAGATAGAAGAAGGGGCTTAATAGGTTTCATGAATTATCCTTTTGACTGGCTAACGGTGTCTGTTTTTGAGTCGAAATCAGACGGAACAGAGGAGGTTAAGTAACTGGAGTAAGCATTCATTTCGCTGGTTAGCGCTAACAGCTTGTTGAGAGAGATTAGGTATTTGAAGCGAGCAGCAGATTGCTGGGTTTTAATGCTCGCAAGATAAAGCTCGGCATCAACCACTTCTAATGAGTTAGATAACCCTTGTGTGAAGGCTTTTTTACGAAGTAATAGGTTTTCCTGAGCTAAAGACAAGCTCGAGTTTAGGCCTTGAACCTCTTCAATCGCTTGGTTTGCTTCAAGGTAAGTCTTTTGTACCAACACGGTTAAGTCTTGCTTAGCTTGTGACTTAAGGAATTGAACCTGTGATACGGCACTGTGAGCCGCAGCGACTTTGTCGGAACGGCCAGAGGTATCAAGCAGTGGCACATTCACACCAATGCCAACCAACCAATCGGGTTTCATTTCACTGGCTAGAGAGTCATCTTCATACAGGCTGTAATCACCATAAAGGTAAACCTCTGGGTAGTATTTACCTTTCTCGGCTTTAATTAAGCTGCTTGCTTGTTTCTCTTTTGCATCAAGAATCTTAAGGCCGGGGTAGGTCATGAGTGTCTGGTCAATGAACACGTCCATATGAGGCAGGTTCTTATTGATAAACAGTTGTTCAGAGGGTTCTACACTTTCATTTTGACCAAGGATTTGGGTCAACGCCAATTGCGCAATTTTAAGATCGTTCTGAGCTTTCGTGCGCTCTACAATCGCTTTATCTAAAGAAGCATCGGCTTGTAGGCGTTCTACTCGGGCGATTTGTCCTTGCTGTTCAAGCTTGATGGCGAAATCACGATGCTGAGTTAAGCCTGCTTCAACGGCTTGACGCGTTCTCACCACGTCTTCCGCTAAGATCACCGAGAAGTAATACTTACTTAAGTCTTCGTAGCGAGCTTGTTTCTCCATCAACAGTTGGCTTTGCGCTTCTTCGCTTTTACCTTCAGCGGCATTTTGCGCAGCGGTTATTCGACCACCAGTGAAGATAGGCCACACAGCACGAATGGAAGAGCTAAAGATGTCTTGTTCGGTAATGGTAGAGGTGATGCCACCTAACTGAGCTAAGAAGGGAGCAAATGCTGGATTTACGCCGCTTAAGCTGTCACCGAACTGTTCACCATTAATCGTCACATCACTATCAAGGTGCGTGTAGTTAGCCCCTAAGGTAATAGAAGGTAGATTAAGGCTACTTGTTGAGTTCTGAAGGTGTTGATAACGTTCAACGTTGGCTTGTTGAGCCGCAAGTGAGTTGTTGTTTTCTTGCAATATTTGCCACGCTTCAGAAAAAGTGAGCGGAGCTGCATAGCCTGGCGAAGCCATAGTGCCGAGAAGCATACTGGCGATCGCAAGGTATCGGAATTTTGGTTTGGTCATCTGCATTAAATACCAATTAGAGTATTAACTCTAATGTTAACAGGGCGATAGTCATTTGTCTTGAATAGATTGTCTCATATGAATAGAAATTTTCATAACTCGTTAATCAAGTGTAAATAAGATTGAGTGACGTGAATATCAAAGATAAATGAAACTTAAAAAGCACGCATAAGCGTGCTCTTTAAGTTCAGTATAGAAGTGTTTTTACAAAATGAAGTGGCTTATTTAAAGCTAGGACAATGGTGATCGGCGCGCCATACCAATTGTCTTGAACCTTGCATTGTTTGTAATAAATCTCTCCCTGACATTTGCGGGAATGCTAACAATACCTTGAGATCGAGTGAGGAGGTGCCATCTTTCTCATAGGCTCTTACGTGAGTAAAAGTCGATTGTAAGTGTTTGAACAGCATAGTCTTAGTAAGACAAATTCCAAAGTTATCGCGTTTCATTGCCTTGTTTCCTTTTCAACAATGTTTATACGTTATGTTTGTTATCCTGTTTCTATTGGACGTTGCCACTGATCGATACTTCCTGCTCATCAATGTTTTATTATTGGGTGATGCTTTTATCAGTCACCTCTTCGTTGTCTGGCTAGCCGAGTTTGAAATAGCGATGGATGAATAGGGGAGAATACTTAATCCGTTTGTTCATCATTCGTAACGGCGAGCGTGCAACTTTTAGTTATAGATACGTCCAGCGAGCGAAGGGTTGTTGCTATTTTGTTAATCGAAGTTTCGATTCAAAGCGCGGTCTGAAAATCATGACCTATGGCTTAGCAACAATAAACTTCTTCATATGCAACCATTATAATTGTATTTATTTTAAACAACCTAAAAAACACCTAAAATCTTAGTGATCTAGCTCAATATTTATTCGTTTATTTTGGTTTTTAAGCTAATCAGTCCTAAAAATGAACGATTAATCGAGATGAACAACGTAAAGGATTATCAATTAACAATCTGCTCAATTATTTAGTTGAGTAGCAGTCACAAATTCACGTCCCTAGAAAGGTCATGCGATTAACTTGGTGTTAACATTGATCGTCTAACGCTAGGGACGGTGGAATATGAAATGGAGCAGTATCAGTTTCCGTAAAAGGTTACTGATTATCATGACGGTCACTGGCCTCGTTGAACTTTTGATTCTTGCAGCGGCTGGTTTTTACTACATCAAACAATCTCAAGAACAAGAGATGGGTTTGAAAGCGTTAGGTGTTGCTGAATTTCTATCTGAATCGCCGCTTGTCACCAGCATTATTCAAGAAAATGGAACGTTGGACCCTAATGGCGTTCCCTACGTTTTGTCTGAAGAAACCCAAGTTAAATTTCGTAACCTTACTCAGCTCATTGGCGCGGCGTTTATCGTTGTTGGAGATGATAAAGGTATCCGCCTGATTCACCCTTATGATGACAGGCTCGGTAAACCCATGCGTGGTGGCGATAACCAAAAAGCATTGGTATTGGGCGAGTCTTATGTGTCGACAGCCAAAGGATCGCTGGGTTTTTCAGTTCGTGGTAAATCCGCGGTAAAAGACACCCAAGGTACCGTTATTGGTGTGGTGTCAGTTGGTTACTTATTGGATTCGTTGCAAGATCGAATCGAACCTTACTTAGCCTTTTTGATTGTGATGGCGTTGCTGGTGGTTGCGGTCAACGCTTTGATTTCGAGTTATGTATCTCGCCGTTTTCAACGCGCTATTTTGGGCTTTGAGCCTGAAGAGATAGGCCGGTTGTATGTTGAGCTAGATGTAACCATGAGTACCGTGAAAGAGGGCATTCTGAGCATCGATAAGCACGGCATTTTACGTTCAATTAATAAGAGTGCCTGCGATATTTTATCGATAGACAGGGATAAAGCACTCAATCAACAGCGCCTTTCTGATGTATTGCCAGGCAGTGATTTAGAACAACTGCTATCAACCGGCGACACCGACCACGATGTTGAGTTGTATTTAAACAATAAGCGAATCATTGCTAACCGAAGCCCGATTATAGTGGCAGGTGAGGTGGTCGGGGCGGTATCGAGTTTCCGATTACGAGATGAAATCAACGATTTAACAGACCAGCTCTCACAAACCAAAGAATATGCTGATCTACTGCGTTCACAAACCCACGAGCATCAAAACAAGCTCAACACCATCAGTGGCTTGATTCAGATGGGCGAGCTGGATTCTGTTCAACAATTGATTGGTCAAGAAACCGCTCATTACCAGAGCTTAATTGAGTTCTTAAGAGAGACGGTGAAAGACCCTCTTATTGCAGGCATGCTTTTAGGCAAAACAGAGCGAGCTCGAGAGATTGGGTTAGAGCTTAAAGTGGAAGAGGGATCAAGGCTTGAAGCTCTGCCTAGCTGGTTAAACGCGGATGACGTTGTCACAATTCTTGGCAACCTGATTGATAACGCCTTTGACGCCACCATGACGGCGATTAAGCAAGAGGGTCAAATTGCGCCAGCGCGTCGGGTTATTGAAGTTTCAATCAGTGATTTTGGTAATGAAATTATCGTAGAAGTAGAAGACAAAGGGTGCGGTTTGCCGAAAGAGTTGGCGACCAAAGCACTCACCGAAAAAGGCGTATCGAGCAAAGCGAAGCAAAATCGTGGTGTGGGTTTGTATCTGATAAAGCAGCTGGCAGACCGATATCAAGGGCAGCTTGAAATGGTCGACAACCACGATTTTGGCACGCGAATGACGGTTTATCTGCCAAAAGAAGAACAATAATTAAGCACGAAACGATCTTGCGAAGATCATCGTGACGGAAAAAGCATGGTTAAAGGAAGAACATAAATGAACGCAATCACGAGAGTCATGGTCATTGAAGATGATATTGCGATTGCAGAGCTACACCATCGTTATTTAGAACAGATGGGTGGCTTTGACGTGGTCGGCATTGCCACCACACAGTCTGAAGCGCTCATGCAACTGGACATCTTAAAACCTGATTTGGTGTTATTGGACGTGTACCTGCCGGACGGGTGTGGGCTCGATATTCTTAATCACGTAAGAGGGAGCAATCAAGGCTGCGACGTTATCTTGATTACTGCTGCTCGGGATGTGGATACGCTGCAGCAGGCAATGCGCGGGGGAGTGGTGGATTACCTATTAAAACCAGTCATGTTTCCTCGTTTGGAAGCAGCACTGAAGAAGTATCAGTCACAGTTACAAGAGTTCGAAAGCGTGTCTGATTTGAACCAAGGTTTGGTTGATAAGATGCTGCAAGCCAATGCCAAAGCGGACTCAGGAAAAGTATCAACCTTGCCCAAAGGAATTGATGGCGTAACGTTGGATAAGATCAGAGCCATTTTTCAGCAAGCTGATGCCGTTAATATTACCGCCGATGAAGCCGGAGAACGAATTGGTGCTAGCCGAACCACCGCCAGACGCTATTTAGAATTTTTGATTACCACTGGTGAGTTAGTCGCAGACTTAAATTACGGTACCGTAGGTCGCCCGGAGCGCTGCTACAACAAAGCGCAAAGATAAACACGACACCATCAAAATAAATATAAAGCCAGTTGAATAAGCTGGTTTTACCTTTTTCTCCCTTTCCTATTGCTCACTCCACCGACCAGATACCGTTCTTTCTTGACTACACTGTTTGAGAATGCCGATTTGCTTCTCCCTCGGGTCAAATGAACGGAACTATCGATTAGAATTTGTTCGAAATGAGTCAATATTTAATCGATTGCTTTCACAGTGGTTGATGTAAATCAAATAGTCATAGACAATACTGTCCCGAATAGAGGTGATAGCTTTCACCCTCGTTTACCAAACGCATTCTCAAATTTAATAGGCGCTTACTATTGATGTAATAGTTAAGACCTATTATCTATTTTCGTATGTCGCTGATACCTTTGGCGAATACTAAAAACCTTGTTTTTATAGGAAAGATGATGGTAATACCTGAAAACAGCAGCATCGTTATTTTTGGTGCGTCGGGAGATCTAACTTACCGCAAGTTAATTCCTGCTCTATACCACCTGTATGCTAGCAATCAACTACCAGAATCCTTTGCGATTCTTGGAGTGAGCCGTACTGAGTACAGCGATGAGTCTTACCGTGAGAAGCTGAAGAAGTCTCTTCAGGAAATGGAAAAAACTGAACCAGAGACGCTGAATGCATTTATTGAACATCTGCATTACCAAGCGATCAATACTTCAGATGTAGACGACTATGCTCGTTTAGCACAACGTCTAGACAAGCTTGAGCAAGACTACCAATTCGAAAACCATAACACATTGTTCTACTTGGCAACCCCGCCAAGCCTATACGGTGTGATTCCAGCAAACCTTGCTGCGCATGGCCTTAACGATGAATCGAACGGCTGGCGTCGTCTGATCATCGAAAAACCATTTGGTTACGACTTAGCATCAGCTCAAGCGTTGGATGAAGAGATCCATCATCACTTCCAAGAACACCAGATCTACCGTATCGACCATTACCTTGGTAAAGAGACGGTTCAAAACCTTCTAGTGCTTCGTTTCTCAAACGCGATGTTTGAACCACTGTGGAACCGTAACTTCATTGAATACGTTGAAATCACAGGTGCTGAGTTCCTTGGCGTTGAAGAGCGTGGCGGATACTACGACGGTTCTGGCGCAGTTCGCGACATGTTCCAAAACCACCTGCTGCAAGTGCTAGCGATGGTAGGTATGGAGCCGCCTGCACAAATTAACGCTGATTCTATTCGTGATGAAGTGGTTAAAGTGCTTCAGTGTCTGAAACCATTAGAAGAAGATGATCTGCGTAAAGACTTAGTATTAGGTCAGTACACAGCATCAGATGTTCGTGGTCAGCACCTACTAGGTTACCGTGAAGAGCATGGTGTAGCGGATGATTCTCGTACCGAGACTTACATCGGCTTGAAAGCTCACATCAATAACTGGCGTTGGAATGGTGTTCCTTTCTACGTACGTACAGGTAAACGCTTACCAACACGTGTGACTGAAATCGTGATTCACTTTAAGAACACGCCACACCCAGTATTTGGTCAAGATGCACCAGAGAACAAGCTGATTATCCGCATCCAACCGGATGAAGGTATTCAGATGAGCTTTGGTTTGAAAGAGCCAGGCGCAGGCTTCAAAGCAAAAGAAGTGAAAATGAACTTCTCTTACTCTGACTTGCCTGAAACTCAGATGCTGACGGCTTATGAGCGTCTTCTTCTTGATGCACTGAACGGTGATGCGACTCTGTTTGCACGTACCGATGCGGTAGAAGCATGTTGGAAGTACGTTCAACCAATCTTAGACTTCAAGCAAGATCCTCAAGCACTGTTTGGCTATGCTTGTGGTACTTGGGGCCCACAGGAAGCAGATGAACTTCTGCAACGTGATGGCCGCGCATGGCGTTTCCCATGCAAAAACTTAACAGACACGGATTACTGCGAACTATGATCAATCACAAGATCTTTGCAACGCCTGAACTGGTTGTTGAAAACCTAGCAAATGAAATGAAAGCATACAGCGAGCAGGGCAAACCTGTTCACATTTCACTGTCTGGTGGCAGCACGCCAAAAATGCTTTTCAAACTTTTAGCACAGGCGCCATACGCGGAAGGTATTCAATGGAATAACCTTCACTTCTGGTGGGGCGACGAACGTTGCGTTGTACCAGACGACGCTGAAAGCAATTTCGGTGAAGCAAACGCGCTCTTATTTTCAAAACTAAAAGAGTTTACTCAAGTAAACCTTCCTGCTGAAAACATCCACCGCATCCGTGGTGAAGATGAACCAAAAGCAGAAGCAGAGCGTTTCGCAAAAGAGATGGCAGACGTAATCCCAACAGAAAACGGCACGCCTGTATTCGATTGGATTCTGCTTGGTGTTGGCGCAGACGGCCACACAGCTTCACTATTCCCAGGTGCAACCAACTACCAAGATGAGAACCTATCTGTATTAGCTTCTCACCCTGAGTCTGGTCAAATCCGTGTTTCTAAAACAGCGAAAGTTTTAGAAGCAGCAAAACGAATCAGCTACCTAGTACTGGGTGCAGGTAAAGTTGAGATCGTTAAAGAAATTCATACAACTCCTGCTTCAGAACTGCCTTACCCGGCAGCGAAAATCCAGTCTAAAACTGGCGAAACAGAGTGGTTCCTAGATTCAAATGCAGCAAGTGCTATCGCATAAGTGCGAATAGCCGCAAGGAGATAAAATAATGAAAGGTGATATCGGTGTAATTGGCCTAGCAGTAATGGGTCAGAACCTTATCCTAAACATGAACGACCACGGCTTCAAAGTTGTGGCTCATAACCGTACTGCTGCTAAAGTAGACGAGTTCCTAGAAGGCCCAGCTAAAGGTACTAACATTGTTGGTGCTTACTCTCTAGAAGAGCTAGTTGAGAAGCTAGAAGCGCCACGTAAAGTGATGCTTATGGTTCGTGCTGGTGACGTTGTAGACACGTTCATCGAAAACCTAATCCCACTTCTAGACGAAGGCGACATCATCATTGATGGTGGTAACACTAACTACCCAGACACTAACCGTCGTGTAGCGCATTGTCGTGAGAAAGGCATCCACTTCATCGGTACTGGTGTATCTGGTGGTGAAGAAGGTGCTCGTTTCGGTCCTTCAATCATGCCAGGTGGTGCGGCTGAAGCTTGGGAAGCGGTTAAGCCAATCTTCCAAGGTATCTCGGCAAAAACTGACGCTGGTGAGCCTTGCTGTGACTGGGTTGGTAACGACGGTGCTGGTCACTTCGTTAAGATGGTACACAACGGCATCGAATACGGTGACATGCAGCTTATCACTGAAGCATACCAGTTCATGAAAGATGGCCTAGGTATGTCTGCTGACGAGATGCAAGCAGTATTCGCTGACTGGAACAAGACTGAGCTAGACAGCTACCTAGTTGAAATCACTGCTGACATCCTTGGCTACAAAGATGAAGACGGTGAAGCGCTAGTTGAGAAGATCCTAGACACTGCAGGCCAAAAAGGTACGGGTAAGTGGACTGGTATCAACGCACTAGACCTAGGTATCCCACTAACACTGATCTCTGAGTCTGTATTCTCTCGTTGCCTGTCTGCTCTTAAAGACCAACGTGTTGAAGCTGAAGCTTTGTTTGAGAAGACAATCACTCCAGTTGAAGGCGACAAGCAAGAGTGGGTTGATGCACTACGTCAAGCTCTACTGGCTTCTAAGATCATCTCTTACGCTCAAGGTTTCATGCTAATGCGTGAAGCGTCGAACGAAAACGGCTGGGACCTAAACTACGGTAACGTAGCGCTAATGTGGCGTGGTGGTTGTATCATCCGTTCTGCATTCCTAGGCAACATACGTGATGCGTACGAAGCAAACCCAGACATCGCGTTCCTAGGTTCTGACGAGTACTTCAAAAACATCCTACAAGGCAGCCTAGTGGCATGGCGTAAAGTAGCAGCGAAATCTCTAGAGTCTGGTATCCCAATGCCATGTACGATTTCTGCGCTATCTTTCCTAGACGGTTACACAACTGCACGTCTACCAGCGAACCTGCTTCAAGCTCAACGTGACTACTTCGGTGCTCACACTTACGAGCGTACTGACCGTCCACGTGGTGAATTCTTCCACACAAACTGGACTGGTACAGGCGGCGATACTGCTTCTACAACTTACGACGTATAATCGTTAGTTAGAATCAGTTAAGAACCTTGTTGTTCTTATTAGCTGTAAACTAGAAAACAAAAGGATGCCAACTGGCATCCTTTTTTGTTGGTTTGCGTATTTTTAGATGGTCACTTCAAACACACAACTAATTATCGCTTAGGCGGTCATGATATGTGGTTGTACATCGTCGTTGTATTGATCTCGAATGGCCATAAAGCTGTCTAGGTTTTGTTTAGGCGCTTCAACCCACTCTGGGTCAAACATTGAACCAGTGTTTGCTTCTATATAGGCCATCACCTCATTCAGTGACCAAGCGTGTTTATAGGCTCTTTTACTCATTGACGCATCGAATACGTCTGCCAGTTAATAGCGTATGCGCTATTGCTTAACTAAAGTGCTGTTAATGATGATCTGGACGTTAAATAACCATTTTAAAATTAAATGAAAAGATAAATAGGATAACGCACATGCTTTATGCCATCATAAAGACATAAACAAGGGCAATGGAAATAATGCCCAAATGATTGAGCTAGAAGCGGTCAGTGATGACGGTGTTCTAGAGTAAATTCAAGGCCTTTAGTTGCCTTGAAAAAGGTAATGTTATGACTGAAGAAGAAAGAATCGAACTGCAACAAAATAACCCGCTACACGGCTTAAAGCTTGAAACCATGATCACTGAATTAGTGGATCATTATGGTTGGGAAATTTTAGATGCGGCAATGCGTATGAACTGCTTTAACACTAAGCCTACAGTGGCAAGCGCAGTTAAATACCTGAAGAAAACCGAATGGGCTCGTGAGAAGGTTGAAAACTTCTACCTTTACCGTTTCAAGCGCATGCCTAAAGCATCGGACATCGAATACCAGATGCCTCCGCGTTCACGTACATTCCGCCATGGGCTAGAGCCTCGTGAGCCGATGGAACTAACGGTTGAGTCTATCCATGCCTCTCAAGCTAAAGCTGCGTCTGCATTTAAAGAGCGCCGTGGCGGTAACGGTCGTAATTTCCGTCGTTAACAAGAAGACATCGCTAGAAAGAACCGTCGTTAATTAGGCGTCGGCGATTAGCACGGCTAATTAGATAAGCGAAAAACACAAAAGGAGCCTATGAGCTCCTTTTTTAATTCGTTCGATTTAAACCGTAAATGGCTAAGCTTCGCGGTTCTTTCTTTGATTCTTCCAAAGATCGGTGACATAAACGATTGCACTGATAAGTAAGAATAGCGCTGACACAGAAAACAGAGCGGGCATTTTTAGGATCCACGCGAATGTGGCAGCAAGAAAAGCGACAAAGCAAATGAGTCGACTTGATGACATGACATGACCGAGTTTAATGTTCATAACGCCTCCTAATGAAGTCTCACTTTCGACAGGAGAAGTATCCCACCTTTGGAAAAATAAAGGCTAAAAAACAGTCTAAATTGTTATCAAATTTGCTAATTGAAGGACTCGTCTCACACATTTTGGCTTGGCTATTTTATAAGTAATAAAATAGCCAAATCGGTATGAGCAGGGTGGAGTCTTTTGGCTTTATCTTTTCAGTTGCAAGTCTTATTAAACCGAACGTCTAATTAGCATAGAAAAAGTAAGCGGTGATCAAAAAGCTCGCGATGATCACTGTGGTTCGAACATAGTGTTGAGGGATGCGGCGAGAGATTTTTGCTGAATAATAACCACCAACCAATGTACCCAATAATACAGCCATGCCAGACGGCCAATCAATCGAACCATTGACGATAAAAAATACGATCGCTGCGAGGGAAGCACACGCGGACACGAGCAGTTTGATGCCATTCATCACGTTGATGTTGGTGTAACCAGCCAGCGCCAAGTAGCTCAATGTCACAATGCCTAAGCCTGCATTAAAATAACCACCATAAACACACACGATCAAAAGCAATACAGCGGAAAAGAACGCCCCTGCGCTGGTGGCGTGCTTATGTTTAGCGGTTACTTTCTTTAGCCATTTGTTGAGAGTGCCACCAAAGGTAAAAAGCAGAGCGGCGAACAGTAATAACCAAGGTACGGATTGGGTAAATAGCGCTTCTGGCGTGTGTAGTAGTAAAAATGCACCAATGCCGCCGCCAATTACGCATAGCCCAACAACGAGCTTGAGTTGTTTGGTACCAGATTGAATTTCGTGGCGCAGTGCGTAAGCACCACTGATGTAACCAGCGCATGAAGCAAAGGTATTGGTCGCGTTGGCTGCTATTGGTGGAACGCCAGCAAATAACAAAGCAGGGAAAGTGATGAAGCTGCCGCCACCCGCAATGGAGTTAAGCACACCGCCAACCACCCCTGATAAGAATAGAATCAACCAATCCATAGTTTTAGAATCCAATACGTTAACTAACTGGTTACCTTACTTGAATTTGTTATGAATATCAGCGCCATGTGTGTTGTAAAGATAGGTTTGTGAGTTTGCTACCATCTTTAACCGCTGGTTTTAATTGAGGCTTTAAATGAAAAAAGGAGCCAATGGCTCCTTTCGTTGAGGTTTAGTTGATTCGATAAAGCTTTACACTTCTACTGGCTTCGCTCTAAAACTCTTAAATAGTTTCACTAGAATCGGGCTAGACAGCACCAATACCGCCAGAATAGTGAAGGTCATCGTAATAGGGCGTTCCCATAAGAAGTTCAACTCACCATCGCTGATCATCAATGCTCGTCTTAAGTTCTCTTCCATCAAGCCGCCCAATATGAAGCCTAACAGTAATGGTGCCAATGGGAAGTTGGCTAGCCTTAATGCTATCGCAGCCATCGCTACCAGTAGCATCACAAATACGTCCATCGTGTTGAATGACACCAAGTACACGCCAGTGATTGAGAAGAAGATAATCATTGGCAGTAGAACCGTTCTAGGTACCGCTAGCAGTTTAGAAATATAAGGGATTAAAGGCAGGTTTAAGATAACCAGCACGATGTTGCCAAAGTACATCGAGATAATCACCGACCAAAATACGTCTGGGTGCTCAACGAACAAGCGAGGACCCGGCTGAATACCGTAGGCAATCAATGCACCAAGCATAATTGCTGTAGTACCAGAGCCCGGAATACCGAGTGTTAACAGCGGTACAAATGAACCACTTGAAGCTGCATTGTTTGCTGATTCAGGAGCCACAAGACCACGAATACTGCCTTTACCGAACTCTTTCTGCTTGTCTTTTGGCGCGAGGCTACGCTCCATACCGTAACTTAGGAATGCCGCAATAGTGGCACCCGCGCCCGGTAGAACACCGGTAAAGAAACCGAGAATAGAAGATCGAATTGAAACTGGTGCCACTTCTTTGAACTCTTCTTTGGTGACCTTCATGCTACCAATATCCGACATCTTTTGGCTTTCTTCCGCGCTGGTGTCTTGCTCTGGTTTTAGAATACCCATCAAGGTTTCACCCAGTGCGAATGTTGCCATCGCTAATAATAGGAAGCTAAAGCCATCCATCAGATCCGTAAGGCCAAAAGTGAACCGTTCAACGCCAACACCTTTGTCGATACCTACAGTTGATAGCATCAAACCAAGAATAGTCATCATCCACGCTTTGATTACCTGACCTGGGCCTGCAAACGCCGCTACAGCGGACAAACCTAATAGCATCAACGCAAAGTAGTCTGAAGACTGGAAGCTCAGTGACACGCTTGCTAGAGCCGGTGCGGCAATCAAAAGCATGATTGCTGAAAGCGTACCGCCTGTGAAAGAAGAGTAAGCCGCGAGAGCAAGTGCTTTACCTGCTTGGCCTTTTTGAGCCATCGGGTAGCCGTCAAACGCGGTTACTACCGTTGAAGAACAACCCGGAGCATTGATTAAGATGGATGACGTGGAGCCACCAAATACAGCGCCGTAATACACACCAGCCATCAAGATTAGGCCAGAAGAAGGGTCTAGGCCGTATGTAATAGGGATCATCAACGCGATTGCTGAAATTGGACCTAACCCCGGTAGCATACCGATGAAGGTACCCACGAAACAGCCCACAATTACCATCATGATGTTCATTGGCATCACAGCGGTAGAAAGTCCTTGTAAAATTCCGTCTAACATAATGTTATCCCTACCAAAGAGTGAAGATTAAACCAGGCTCTAGGTAGATATCTAAGCCTTGAGTTAATAAAAGAAAGAACGCGATAACGAAAGGAAACGACGCGCCAAATAAAACAGTTTTGCGGCGCTCACCCAACAGGTAAAAGCCTGCAAGTAAGAAGAAGCTGGTTGCTAAAACAAAGCCAAGATAAGTCAGTCCAACACCGTACAGTGCCATTAACACCAAGAAGCCAATCAGCAGTTTCCAGTTTAGCGGTGTTGTGTCACATGTGACTTTCTTATCCGGTTGTCCTGTTATTAGCAGGATCAACGAAAGGCCAATGCCGATAAACGTCAACAGGGTAGGTAAGGTTCTTGCTGTGAAGGGTTCGTACTCGTCACCGGGGAACAGAGGAATCAGCGTGGTTTGATAGCCGTAGCACAAGCTCGCCAGCATAAAGATCATGGCTCCGATGCGATCCTTCGAAAGCAAAGATTCTTTACTCAGAAATTTGGTTGGTAAGTCCGACATATCCAACTCCATTTGGGGTGGTATAAAAAGTAAAAAAGCCGCACATGAGCGAGTTAATGAAGAATGTCTGGGATCACTAACCAAAGGTGAGCGAATTACATGACTTGGTTAAGCCACTTGCCTCTACAACGAATCAGCAAGCTTTAGCAATACACTACGAATAAACAAAGGAGTTTTAGTTAACTCATGTACGGCGAAACAGGAAAGAGTAAGAGGGCACAAAGACCCTCTCTGGTTGTTGGTTACTTCAAGAAACCAAGCTCACGCATTAGATCGCCCATCTGTTTTTCTTGGTCTTCTAGGAAGGCGTAAAAATCTTTGTCAGCTTTGTAGTTGTCGATCCAACCGTTACGGTCACGAACCACTTGCCACTCATCGGTTTTGTACATTTTGCCAAGAGCTTCGTTCCACTCGTCGATTTTTGCTTGGCTTGTACCCGGTGCCGCAAAGAAACCACGCCAGTTAGCAAATACTGTCTCGTTGCCGTATTCAGTCAGTGTTGGGATGTTAGGCGCAGCGTCAAGACGCTTTGGAGCCGTCACAGCAAGCACTTTTACTTGGCCAGACTTAGACATCTCTAGTACTTCACCAAGGCCCGTTGAAAGCAGCTGTGTTTCGCCAGAAAGCAGTGCCGCCATCGCTTTACCGCCAGCATCGTAGGCAATGTAACGTACTTTCTTCGCATCAAAACCTTCGCCTTTGAACGCTGCCGCTACTACAAGGTGGTCCATGCTGCCACGAGCTGAACCGCCAGCAATCTTCACTTTACGTGGGTTGGTTTCGAACTCTTTAACGACGTCTTCCCAAGTGTCGTACTTAGAATCCGCAGGAGCGACGATTGCGCCGTAATCGGCAATGGTTGCTGCTACCGGAGTTAGGTCACGGAAAGATTGAGGGAAGATACCTGTTAGTGAACGAACAACGATAGGCGTTGAGTTCACCATTAGCGTGTCTTCTTGGCGTTGTGCTGTTTCGATTAGGTGAGCAATCGCTTTACCGCCACCGCCACCAGACAGGTTTTGGAAAGAGACATTTTCTACGATGTCTGATTTCACCAATACATCACCCGTACCACGAGCTGTCATATCCCAACCACCACCAGCGCCGCCAGGGATTAGGAAGTGGATTTTTTCTACGTCAGCAGCAAAAGTGTTGAAAGAAAAGGTTGCTGTGATGATAGAAGCCGCAAGAGTAGGTTTCAGTGCCTTGAACATGGTTCACGTTCCTTATGTAGGGGATCTCTTCAATGGAGAGAAACTTATGTTTTATTTCCAGCTACTAAACAGATGAGTAGGATATTGCTTAGCAGATGAAGCTAAAGTTAACGGTGTGTTAATGAAATGTCTGTAATGCGGCGATATTGAGAATAAAGAACATTGGATTAATATTGTTCATAAAGTTCACGGTAACGTGTTTTTGTCCATTTACTGTTGAATGATATCTGGATTCTAAAATCGTAGTTATTGTCTCAGAATGATTGAATTAATTGACAAAGGTTGGATTTAACTAGCGTTTTCTACTCGAGTGCATTGGTTGTTGGTCTATATTGTTAGATGTGACTACGATAACTATTTCTGCAAAAGAGTCAGGTGTATAGAGGTGTTAGATTTTAGATGTGGAATAGAGTTACTATAGTTGATATGCAACTTAAGCGGTATTGATTGCGCTAGGCTGTTAACTTTGGAGTTGGCGATTATTCAAGGATGAAATAATGGCATTAAAAAAAATTTCGTTACGATTTACTGTTGGAGGAATGTTTTTACTCGCGACATTTCTTACCGCTGTTGTTGCGGTTTCACTGCAATATTACTTCAGTAAAAAAATGGCGACTGAGAATACCCTATCAAAGTTGACGATGGTGTCCCAAGAGCTGAGTAACTATATCGGCGCGGTTGATTCTGACGCAGCCAATACCGCGCGTTTACTTTCTTCAGTGAAACGTTCTATAAGTAACAAAATATCGAAAGAAGAGTCGCGTAGTATTCTTTCAGAAGCAATTAAAGATAACCCTCTCTTTTATAGTATTTACATTGGCTCATCTAATGAAAACTTCTTCCAAATTATTAATCTAGAATCTGCCCCTGTCGTTAGAGAAAAAATCGGTGCACAACAAAAGGACCGTTGGGTTGTGGTTGAGATTCATAATATAGGGGAGGAGCGCGTCCGTACGACGAAATATTTTGACCAAGAGTTTACGCTAAGAAACTCAACTACGGAGCAGAGCAACTACCTTCCAACAACCAGGCCTTGGTATGTTTCTGCCAATGTTCAGTCGGTCGAAAAAACTCAGCCATATCTTTTCCAGCATTTACAAATTACCGGGCAAACTTATTCTTTAGCGTTTGATTCGAAAATCGAATCTGAAGTTCAACATGTGATTGGTATTGATATTGTGTTGTCTTCTTTAGCTAGCAAACTATCAGGTACGGCGCTTGGCTTAGCAGAAGACAGTAAGGTTGAGTCTTTCTTATATTCGAAATCGGGTAATATTATTGCGTCTAACCTCAAGGTTAACAATCAGGAATCGGAGTTTGATGTATCAACATTAATGCTATCGTCTGAGCAGCAAGCCTTGATTAACGATACCCCTCCGCTGTTAGTGTCTAATCAAAATGATTGGGGGCCGATGGACTTTTCAGTGGCGGGAAAGCCAAACGGCTATGCGATAGACCTTCTTAACATGATTGGTGAGATGACAGGGATCAGGTTTGAATTTGTTAATGGTTTCTCTTGGGGCGAGCTTGTCAGTAAGTTTCAAGAAGGAAGTATTGATGGCCTGCAATCGGTTCAACATTATAAAAATAATGGCATAGATGGCCTATACACGACTCCAATTTATGAATTGCCATTTTCTGTCGTGACAAGGGTCGGTGCGAAGGTTGTCACTAATTATGCCGAGCTTGAGGGTAAAAAAGTTGCCATTTTATCTGGGTGGTCAATTATTCCTAAGTTAAGAGAGGACTTTCCGAACATTGATTTAGTTGAATTTGAAAACCTAGAGTCTGCATTTAATTCAATTGAAAGCGAAGAGAACTTTGCTTTCTTAGAAGCTGAACCCGTACTCTCGTTTGCATTAGATAGGTTTTTCCAGCCAGGCCTTGTTGTCAATGGGACTCTAGAAGATCTAAAACAGAACTACTCAAATCAATTCCATTTGGTGCTGCAGAGCAAGCATAAACAATTGCTTCCAATTATTGATCAAGCTATCAGCAAGTTAAGTGGTGAACAACTTGATGCCTTAGCAAAAAAGTGGCTGCATGATACCGGCTTTAATACGAATACGACGGTTCCTTATACTGAACTTTATGATTTGACTAAGGAAGCAACGGTTGAAGGCAGTATGGTAAGGGTAGAGTTGAATGGCGAGATCAAGCATCTCTATTTAAAGAAAATAGACACGGGCGAACACTACTCTGAGTATTTTGCGGTATTGATTCCCGAATCTGAAGTCTTCAGTACAGTCAATAAGCGTCTAGCAACCTCTGTTGGTGTAACGATTTTACTGATGAGTTTAACCTTGCCTGTGGCTTGGGTCTTTGGTACACCGATAGTACGTCCTATTCGCCAATTAGAGAAAGAGACTCACAAGGTTAAGTTGCGTGACTATGACAACGTAGCTGTGCTTAATACTCGTATTAAAGAAGTGTGGGAGTTATCTGTTGCTGTAAAAGAAATGGCAATGGAGCTTAAACGACATGAACAGAGGCAAGAGGCGTTTGTAGAGTCGTTTATCAAGCTTATCGCCCAAGCTATCGATGACAAGTCCCCTTATACGGCTGGGCACTGTAACCGTGTACCAGAGCTAGGTTTGATGCTAGCTGACGCGGCGGAACAATCGCAGTCTGAGCACTTCAAAGACTTTGAGTTTAAAAATGATGACGAACGCCGTGAGTTTAGAATTGCGGCTTGGTTGCATGACTGCGGAAAAATAACAACGCCGGAACACATCGTCGATAAAGGTACGAAGCTTGAGGCCAACTACAACCGAATTCACGAGGTGAGAACTCGATTTGAGGTATTGTGGCGTGATGCTGAAATAATAGCATTAACGAAACAGCTTGAAGGCAAGCTAGCGAGCGAACAAATCCAAACAGAGTTGGCTGAAGCGCAACAGAAGCTACAAGATGATTTTGAGTTTATCGCGACGTCTAATGTTGGTGGTGAATTCATGAGTGATGACAAAGTTGCTCGTATTCGCTTGATAGCTGAAACGACTTGGACGCGTAACTTTGATGATCAACTTGGTCTATCACCGATAGAGGCAATGAATCGAGAGCCGAGTTCAAGTTTACCAGCCACAGAACCACTTTTGAGTGATAAGCCAGAGCACATAGTGAAAAGAGATAGGCCGTTAGAATTTGACCCGAAACATCAAATTAAAATGGATGTGCCTGAGCACTTATACAACCTAGGCGAAGTCTACAATCTGAGTATTGCACGCGGTACATTGACTGCTGAAGATAGATTTAAGATAAACGAGCACATGCTTGGCACGATTAAGATGCTTGAGAACCTGCCATTCCCGAAAGAGCTAAGTCGTGTTCCTCGCTACGCTTCAACTCACCATGAAACACTTAAAGGTACAGGGTATCCAAGGAAGCTGACTGGTGATGACCTTTCAATCCCAGAACGTATTCTGGTGATCTCCGATATTTTTGAGGCATTAACCGCTGCAGATAGGCCTTATAAGAAGGCTAAGCCAATCAGTGTTGCTGTCGACATCATGTATAAAATGGCATTGGACGAGCATCTCGATATCGAACTGTTTAGATTGTTCTTAACCAGCGGCATTCACCTGCGTTATGCAGAAGAGTATCTGAAGCCGGAACAAATTGATTTCGTTGATATCAGCAAATACCTAGATGTTACTCGTCAGATTGCTTGAGTAAAGGTGGCTTGTTAGAACGGGGTCTATGAATGAAAGGCGCACATGAGTGCGCCTTTTTTATATCTGTTTATCGGTGAACAGGTAGATCGACACAAAGTGCTCTGCGTTTGTCAAGTCTGTCTATAAGTTGTCGACACATTGGTTTCGAGTGATTTTAGGGTAGGGAAGGGTTTAGCGGCTCTTTCTTTGCTTAAATCGATAAATAACAAGTGGTTGAATTGTTTTTAGTGTCCTTTTAAGTAAGTTTTTATCGCCTATAGAAAGTACTACCTTAGTCTAAATTGTCGACAATTTGCTTGATTGTCGACAATTTAATCGTGTATTTTATGTTCATGTTATGGAATTGTTGACAATTAAGGTTCAGCAAATAGAAGTGAGCAGCGTGAATATGAATACTGCGATAAAAGATCTCAGCTTAAATGCAAACACGAAAACACGTGTTAGCGATAAAGAGAACACTAAATCAGAAAATCTCACTGAGTATCTCGTTGAGGCGATTGTTAGCGGTGAATTACTACCGGGCAGTAAGATTTCGGAACCTGAATTGGCTAAACGCTTCGAAGTAAGCCGAGGCCCATTACGTGAAGCGATAATGCGAGTTGAAGGGCTTGGCCTAATAGAACGCATTCCACATGTTGGCGCGCGAGTGATTACTTTTTCGGCAGAAAAACTGCTAGAGCTTTACGCGGTGCGAGAGGCTTTGGAAGGCATGGCTGCTCGACTCGCAGCGAGACATATCACACAAGAAGAGCTTGTCGGGCTTGAAGGGTTATTGTCGACACATTCAAAGCATATCGATGAAGTCGAAGGTTCTTCTTACTTTCATCAACATGGGGATTTCGATTTCCATTATCGCATTATCAAAGCGAGTCGTAACAGCAAACTCATTTCGCTGCTGTGTGACGAGCTTTATCACCTATTACGAATGTACCGCTATCAATCGCCTAGGGCTCAGTCTCGACCAAAAGAGGCGCTCGATGAACACAAATACATCCTACAAGCGATTCGTAATCGCGATGAAGAGCTAGCAGAAATGCTAATGCGACGACACATCTCGGGCAGTCGATTGCTAATAGAACAACAAATTCAATCCAAAGATCTTGATTAAGCGACCATTGGAATCTGTCAGCGGATCAGTGCTGGCGATAACCAAAAGCCGTAAGTCTTAAAGGTTAGCTAGAAATAAACAATTAACAGGGAGCGTCATTATGAAGTTATCAGCAGGAGCTAAGTTCCGACAAGCTGTGCAAGACAACGACCCATTGCAGATCGTCGGCACGGTCAATCCGTACTGCGCGATGATGGCAAAGAACTTGGGGCATCAGGCGATCTATTTGTCTGGCGGAGGCATCGCCAATGCGTCTTATGGGTTGCCTGATTTAGGCATCACCACATTGAACGATGTGTTGGTAGATGTTGAACGTATTACCAACGCGTGTGATCTGCCATTGCTGGTGGATATCGATACGGGATTTGGTGGCGCATTCAATATTGCACGTACGATTCGCGCTATGGAGAAGGCAGGCGCAGCAGCAATCCATATGGAAGACCAAGTGGCCCAGAAACGCTGTGGTCATCGACCAAATAAAGCGATTGTAAGTCAGCAAGAGATGGTCGATAGAGTCAAAGCGGCAACCGATGCTAGAACCGATGAAAGCTTTGTGATTATGGCACGTACGGATGCATTGGCGGTTGAAGGCATTGATAGCGCAATTGAGCGAGCGATAGCTTGTGTTGAAGCGGGCGCAGACATGATCTTCCCTGAGGCGATGAATCAACTCGATCAATACGTGAAGTTCTCGGCAGCGCTGAAATCAGCAACGGGCAAGCACGTGCCTATTCTTGCGAACATCACTGAATTTGGCCAAACACCACTCTACAGCTGTAACGAGTTAGCCCAATCAAGTGTCGACATGGTGCTTTATCCATTGAGTGCGTTCCGTGCGATGAACAAAGCGGCGGAGAATGTTTACAAGCACTTGCTAGTTGAAGGCAATCAAGAAGCTCTGTTGGATTCAATGCAAACCCGTAAGGAGCTTTACGAACACCTTAATTACCACGACTACGAGAACAAGCTTGATCAGTTGTTTTCAAGCGAAGGGTAAACCAGTTTCAATTAATCAAAAATCAACTTAATCCAATAACGTGAAATGGTTAGTCGCCAAATCCAGTACCGATGATAAAGATCATCGGGCATATAAATAGGCAGCACCAAAGAGTGCAGGCGGCTAACACAGAAAAGGAGTTCACCATGTCTGTATCTTTGAGTGATAAAGCCGCTGTCGAAAATGCTTCAAAAGTAGAGCAAAAAAGTGAAAAAACAGCAAACAAACCAGCCAGCGCACCGGCAATCGGTGGTGCTGGTCTACGTGGTCAAAGTGCAGGGTCGACTGCGCTATGTACGGTAGGAAAATCAGGAACGGGTTTAACTTACCGTGGCTATGACATTACCGATCTTGCTAACCACGCTCAGTTCGAAGAAGTGGCGCATCTGTTACTAAGAGGTCATTTGCCCAGTGAAAAAGAGTTAGACGATTACAAAACGTTGTTGATTGGTTTGCGCGGCTTGCCTCAACCTTTGAAAGCAGCACTAGAGCTTATCCCTGTAGACGCTCATCCAATGGATGTGATGAGAACGGGTTGTTCAATGCTAGGTAATCTAGAGCAAGAGTCAGATTTTTCTGAGCAACTGTCTGCGACTGAGCGAATGCTTGCGCTTTTCCCTGCGATTATTTGTTACTGGTACCGCTTTAGTCATGATGGCGTGCGCATTGACACTGAAGATCAAAGCGAAGCATGTCTGGGTGGCTACTTCTTGAAAATGCTAACAGACAAAACTCCAAGTGAACTTCATAAGAAGGTGATGCATTGCTCGCTCACCCTATACGCGGAACACGAGTTTAATGCTTCAACCTTTGCCGCTCGTGTGTGTGCATCAACCCTGTCTGATATCCATTCGTGTGTCACCGCAGCGATTGGCACACTAAGAGGCCCTTTACATGGAGGTGCGAATGAAGCGGCGATGGAAATGATCCAAGATTGGCAAACCGCTGATGAAGCAGAAACTAACATCATGCAGATGCTTGCTAACAAAGACAAAATCATGGGCTTCGGTCATGCCGTTTATCGTGAAAGCGACCCGCGAAATGCGCTAATCAAGCGTTGGTCAAAAGAGTTAGCTCAAGAAGTGGGAGATAAGCAGCTTTACGCCGTTTCTGAGCGTGTTGAAGCGGTAATGAAGCGCGAGAAAGGCTTGTTCTGTAATGCGGATTTCTTCCATGCCTCTGCCTATCACTTCATGGACATCCCAACCAAACTGTTCACGCCAATCTTTGTGATGAGTCGCCTTACAGGCTGGACAGCACACGTGTTCGAGCAAAGAGAAAATAATCGCATCATTCGCCCAAGTGCAGACTACACCGGGCCAGAGCATCAAGACTGGCTGCCAATCCATTTACGTTAGTTCTCTATATCGAGCCGACTTATATCTCGAGGTGACTTTTATCTTCATGTGATAAGACCTCGAGAACCAACGAATAGAATTTAACAGATAATGGTGGATGTATGTCTGATGTAAAATTTGAACCAAAGCAGTACCGTAAGCCTTTACCCGGTACCCATTTAGAATATTTCGACGCTCGTGAAGCGGTAGATGCGATATCTCCGAGCAGCTATAAAACCTTGCCTTATACGTCGAGAGTGCTGGCGGAACAATTGGTAAGACGTTGTGATCCAGCTGCACTTGAAGATAGCTTAAAACAGATCATCGAGCGTAAGAGCGACTTAGATTTTCCTTGGTATCCAGCACGTGTCGTGTGTCATGACATTTTGGGTCAAACCGCTTTAGTAGATTTAGCTGGCTTACGAGATGCGATTGCTGACCAAGGTGGAGACCCTGCCAAGGTTAATCCAGTGGTCGAAACTCAACTGATTGTTGATCACTCTTTAGCCGTGGAACATGCAGGTTTTGATAGCGAAGCCTTTGATAAAAACCGAGCGATTGAAGAGCGAAGAAACGAAGACCGTTTTCACTTTATCGAATGGTGTAAAACCGCGTTTAAAAACGTGAGTGTGATTCCCGCAGGTAACGGGATCATGCACCAGATTAACTTGGAGAAAATGTCTCCAGTTATTCAATCTAAAGAAGGCGTCGCGTTTCCTGATACCTGTGTCGGCACAGACAGCCATACTCCTCATGTCGATGCTCTGGGCGTTATTGCGATTGGTGTGGGCGGCTTGGAAGCTGAGACAGTGATGCTCGGTCGTCCGTCAATGATGCGTTTGCCTGATATTGTCGGCGTTAAACTAACGGGTCAACGACAAGAAGGGATCACCGCAACGGATATTGTGCTTGCGATTACTGAGTTCCTTCGCAATGAGAGAGTGGTCTCAAGCTATTTGGAATTCTTCGGTGAAGGGGCTCGTGCGCTGACCATTGGTGACCGCGCAACCATCTCAAACATGACGCCAGAATACGGCGCGACTGCGGGTATGTTCTACATCGATGAGCAGACTATTCAATACCTGAAGCTCACCGGTCGAGAGCCGGAGCAGGTTGAATTAGTTGAACGCTACGCCAAGCAAACCGGGCTATGGGCTGACGATCTCGATTCTGCTCAATACGAACGGGTATTAGAGTTTGATCTGTCTAAGGTTGAACGCAATCTTGCAGGGCCGTCTAACCCACATCGTCGTTTGCCAACTAGAGAGCTGGCTCAGCAAGGCATCAGTCAAGCATCTTGGAAAGAGCAGCATGCTAAGCAGTACAGCGACGAGCAGATGCCCGATGGTGCCGTAATCATCGCAGCAATTACCTCTTGTACCAATACCAGTAATCCAAGAAACGTGGTCGCCGCGGCATTGGTGGCTAAGAAAGCCAATCAACTTGGATTAGTTCGTAAGCCGTGGGTGAAAACATCATTTGCGCCGGGCTCTAAAGTTGCCAAGCTCTATCTTGAGTCGGCAGGTTTGCTACCTGAGCTGGAAAAGCTAGGCTTCGGTATCGTCGGCTATGCGTGTACTACCTGTAATGGTATGAGCGGAGCCCTAGATCCTGCTATCCAACAAGAGATCATCGACCGCGACCTGTATTCAACCGCTGTGTTGTCAGGGAATCGAAACTTTGATGGTCGAATCCATCCCTATGCCAAACAAGCGTATTTAGCCTCACCGCCATTGGTGGTTGCTTACGCGTTGGCTGGCACGATTCGCTTTGATATCGAGAAAGACAGCTTAGGCACCGACAACAATGGTAAGCCAATCTACTTAAGTGATTTATGGCCGAGTGATGCCGAGATCGATGCTGTTGTTGGTGAGCACGTTAAGCCTCAGCAATTCCAACAGATCTACGTAAAAATGTTCCAGCCAGACGAGGAGCAGGTGACGACTGAACCGCTTTATGACTGGCGACCTCAAAGTACTTATATCCGAAGACCACCTTATTGGGAAGGTGCTCTTGCGGGAGAACGAAGCCTATCTGGTATGAGACCTTTAGCGATTCTGGGTGACAATATCACTACAGATCACTTATCCCCTTCAAATGCGATTCTCGCTTCGAGCGCTGCGGGGGAATATCTCACCAAAATGGAAGTGCCGGAAGAGGACTTTAACTCTTACGCGACCCATCGAGGCGATCACTTAACCGCGCAACGAGCAACATTCGCCAACCCTAAGCTGTATAACGAAATGGTTAAGGACGCTGGAGAAGTTGTGCAAGGTTCACTAGCAAGAGTTGAACCAGAAGGTCAAGTTACGCGAATGTGGGAAGCGATAGAAACCTACATGAACCGTAAACAGCCTTTGATTGTCGTGGCGGGTGCCGATTATGGACAAGGTTCATCACGTGACTGGGCAGCCAAAGGGGTGCGCTTGGCGGGTGTTGAAGTGATTGTTGCCGAAGGCTTTGAACGAATCCACAGAACCAACTTAGTTGGAATGGGTGTGTTGCCTTTGCAGTTTAAAGCGGGAACCAATCGCAATACCTTAGAACTGGACGGCACCGAGCTTTACGACGTGTACGGCGACATTGAAGCAGGGTCTGATTTGGCTCTAGTCATCACTCGTAAAAACGGTGACAAGCTGGATGTTCCTGTGACCTGCCGACTAGACACGGCAGACGAAGTGAATGTGTACAGCGCTGGTGGCGTATTGCAACGTTTCGCTAAAGACTTTCTCGCACAGTAGGAGCTTATGATGACAAATAAACAGATAAAAGTACCTGCTACCTACATGCGGGGCGGAACAAGCAAAGGCGTTTTCTTCAACTTAAGTGACTTACCTGAGGCTGCGCAAGTTGCCGGAGAAGCTCGAGACGCATTACTTCTGCGCGTGATTGGTAGTCCAGATCCTTATGGCAAACAAACCGATGGCATGGGTGGTGCAACATCCAGTACCAGTAAAACCGTTATTGTTTCGAAAAGTAGTAAAGCCGATCACGATGTTGATTACCTATTCGGCCAAGTAGCAATAGACAAGCCGTTCGTTGATTGGAGCGGTAACTGCGGCAATCTGTCTGCTGCAGTGGGCCCATTTGCTATTCATAGTGGCCTAGTCGACTCGAATCGTATTCCAGAAAACGGTGTGGTCGAGGTGCGAGTATGGCAAGTGAACATAGAGAAAACCATTATTGTTCATGTACCTATCGCTGGTGGCGAAGTTCAAGAGTTAGGTGATTTTGAACTCGACGGTGTGACTTTCCCCGCCGCTGAGATCCAAGTTGATTTCCTAGACCCCGCCGATGCGAGTGGCTCTATGTTCCCAACAGGGAATGTTGTCGATTTTTTAGATGTTCCCGATCTGGGTTGCATCAAAGCGACATACATTAATGCTGGGATACCCACCATTTTTGTTGATGCTGAATCGGTTGGCTACCAAGGCACTGAACTTCAATCAGATATCAATAGTGATACCAAAGCCTTGGCTCTGTTTGAATCCATACGAGCACATGGTGCAGTAGCAATGGGTCTTATTGATTCTTTAGAACAAGCTGAATCATGTCAACATACACCTAAAGTCGCGTTTGTTGCTAAGCCTCAAGCGTACCAAGCCTCAAGTGGTAAATCGGTTGCTGTTGAAGATACTGACCTTCTTGTGCGTGCTTTGTCTATGGGGCAACTTCATCACGCTATGATGGGTACGGCTGCGGTCGCCATTGCTTCAGCGGCCAGTGTTCCGGGTACGTTAGTTAACTTGGCAGTCGGTGAGGGTTCCCGAGATTTTGTGACTTTTGGTCATCCATCAGGAACCTTAAAAGTGGGTGCTAAAGCGATACAAGGCGAAAGTGGGTGGAGAATTGAGAGGGCGATTATGAGTCGTAGTGCCCGAGTGATCATGGAAGGTGCCATTCGTGTGCCTTTTCCCAAGTAAAGCGATTGTCGTGAACGGTTAAATGTTCACGAACATTACGCTGAGAAAAGAGTGCACCCAAGTGACACTGCTAAAAGCTAGTTGCTTGGACAAATGGATAAATCATGGAGGATGCACTATGTCTGCTACGAATCGAATGACTAGAAAAACAGATTACATCACCGAGTATCAATGGGCGAGGGAAGACCCAAATTCGTTTTGGGAAACACAATCACAAGCAATTGATTGGTTTGAGTCACCTAAAACGATATTACAAACTGACGATAACGGAATTGAGCGTTGGTTTCCTGATGGGGTGATGAACACCTGCTGGCTCGCGCTGGATTATCATTGTGAAAATGGGCGAGGTGACAATACCGCACTGATTTACGACTCTCCAGTTACAGGAACTCAATCCTCGTACACTTACAATCAATTGCGTAACCAAGTGGCTAAAGTCGCTGGTATGTTAGCCACGCAAGGCGTTACCAAAGGTGATCGTGTGGTGATCTACATGCCAATGATTCCTGAAGCGGCGATGGCAATGTTGGCCTGTGCACGACTAGGTGCGGTGCATTCGGTGGTGTTTGGTGGTTTTGCCCCTCATGAGCTTGCCGTTCGAATTGAAGATGCCGAGCCCAAGGTGTTGATTACTGCATCCTGCGGTGTCGAGATAAATAAAGTCCTGCCATATAAGCCGATGGTCGATCGCGCGATCATGGACAGCCGATGGAAGCCTGAGAAAGTGGTGGTATTCCAAAGAGAGCAGTCTCTAGCCGAATTGAACAACGAACGTGATGTACTTTGGCAGCAAGCTGTTGAGGATGCTTTGCCTCACGTATGTGTGCCTGTTCTAGCGACTGACCCACTATATATCTTGTATACATCAGGGACGACGGGTAAGCCAAAAGGCGTGGTGCGCGATAATGGTGGTCATGCGGTCGCGATGA
The DNA here is from genome assembly GCF_041439145.1 of Vibrio sp. 1F255. Classification (NCBI taxonomy): domain Bacteria; kingdom Pseudomonadati; phylum Pseudomonadota; class Gammaproteobacteria; order Vibrionales; family Vibrionaceae; genus Vibrio; species Vibrio sp. 1F255. The sequence goes on from NZ_JBGONQ010000005.1 coordinate 64,607, forward strand.
AATACTCGATGAGCACTATCTACGATATGCCGCAAGATGGTGTGTTTTGGGCGGCTTCTGATGTCGGCTGGGTAGTGGGGCATTCCTATATTGTGTATGCGCCATTGATTCATGGTTGCACAACCATCTTGTTTGAAGGAAAGCCAGTTAGAACGCCAGACCCGGGGGCATTCTGGCGTGTGTGTGAAGAGTACAACGTCGATGTGTTATTTTCTGCGCCAACGGCATTTAGAGCTATCAAGAAAGAAGATCCTGAAGGCGAGTTACTCACCAAGTATGACTTATCATCGCTCAAGTCGATTTTTATGGCGGGAGAGCGTTTGGACCCGCCAACATTGGATTGGGTTGAGTCTCATACCAATAAACCGGTTATTGACCACTGGTGGCAAACCGAAACGGGTTGGGCTATTTCTGCCAATCCGACAGGGCTGGAATCTTTGCCAGTGAAAGCAGGTTCTTCAACTAAGCCTGTGCCCGGTTACCAAGTCGAGATTCTTAATGAATTGGGTGAAACGGCACAGCCTAATCAGCAAGGCTTTGTTGCACTCAAACGTCCACTACCACCCGGTTGTCTGCCAACGGTTTGGCGTAATCATGATCGATTTGAATCTGGCTATCTGAGCCAATTCCCAGGCTATTATGTTTCTGGGGATGGTGGCTATCTTGATGAAGATGGGTATCTATTTATTATGGGTCGTATCGACGATGTGATAAACGTAGCGGGACACCGTCTGTCGACCGGAGAAATGGAAGAGATCGTGGGTGGTCACCCAGCCATTGCAGAATGTGCGGTAGTCGGGATTCACGATGACTTAAAAGGACAACTTCCATTAGGTCTAGTTGTGTTAAAAGATGGCGTAAAAGTTGATGGCATTGAGTTACAAGCGGAGTTGGTTGGCAAGGTTCGCAATGAGATTGGCGCGGTCGCGTGTTTTAAGCAAGCCTTGGTTGTTGAGAGATTACCTAAGACGCGCTCCGGTAAGATTTTGCGCAGAACCATACGACAGATCGCAGAAGGTGAACAATATGTGGTGCCTTCGACGATTGACGACCCTACCAGCTTAACTGAAATTGCTGAAAAGCTCGGTAAATAGACGTCGCAGTTTAGGTAATATCATCTTTGGCTTGTTGATTAATGCATAACCCAGCGTGATGGTTTACCTAAACGCTACTTTATTCATCCGCTTATCCATTGCGTTTACTATGACCTCATTATGAACCCCACATATTGAGGTCTTTTTTATGCGAGCTTACTTTTTGCTGATTGCTTTACTGGTCAGTGGTGCTGCTAGTGCCAGTATTTCAAAGGATGAAGCGAGTAGGGCGTTGTTAGAGCCATTGAGTCATCCCAAGATATTTAAATGTGTGTCCAAGACTGGCGTCGATCTCTATCAAGCGGTTTTTGATATGAGCGTGGGGTATGAAGCCGACCCGATTAACTCGAAGATGATCGTTAATTCAAGGAAAGGCCGCTACGAATATCAAATCTTAGGCGCGGTAAGATCTGAAAGAGCTGGTGAAATTGTCGTGTTAACTCGCCATGTGGGAGACGGTGTTAAAGTTGCGGCTATGATTGATGACGAAAATGGCAAGATACTGGGGATCGGCGATAAAAATCATTATCGAGATTGTGGTGTTAGGCCACCACCTAGCGTAGCAAACATGCAAAACTTTTGGTCTAAAGGCTAAGAGATATGTGAAAGGCAAGAATTATAGAGAAAGCGCGATTGAGGCGACCTTATTGGTCGCCTTTTTTGTTGGTGAGGATAAAGCGAGCTCAAAGCTATATATCATTAATCAGTTATGCGATGGCTGAATAATACATAGCTGAACATGATGTATCGTCTAAACGTGGCTTTATTTATCTCATTAACGGCTGTGCTTAAGATGGTTCTACTCAAAACGAAGAACTAAGCGAGACTCCTATGAAATTCACTAAACCTTTTCTTTTAGCGACACTGATTGTGACTCTTTCTGGTTGCGCATCACCAGCAATGGATAACGAAAATGAGAATGCCGCACGTAATCGTGGTGCGGTAGGTGGTGCTTTATTAGGAGCAACAGCCGGCGCTCTAACTGGAGATGCGAGTTTAGCCGTTAAGGGCGCTGCATTAGGTGGTGTGACCGGTGGTGTTGCGGGTTCAATGAAAGATACGGACGATGCAAGAAACGCACAACGAACCCAAGTTACTGCTGATGGTCTAGCGCAAGACAATCGCACTGATGCAGAAAAGCGAGTTGCGGAAGTAGAGGCGGAAATTAAGCTTATTGAACTGGAACAACAGCTTGCTGATCTCAAAGAAGAGAAAGAAGATAACGGTGCATAAAGCTGAAGCTACAGCAAAAGCCACAGCAAAAACCATAGCTTCGATATTCGTTTAATTCAAAATCATTCAAACAGAATGGCCACGTAATGTGGCCGTTTTTGTATCTAAAATACACACTTCAAACAATGAATTAATTCAATAACTTGTATAGATACTCACGCCAAGTAAACTAGACTCAGTTTAGATATTAATTTGGTTTGAGAAGCGCAATAGTCATGAATGTCACCTTAAGGGCCGCAAAGCACGCGGATTTAGAACAACTTAACGAGTTAATGTTCGATCTCCACCATCACCACCACCTTGCTAGCCCAGAGCACTTTAAAACGGCAGAAGAGATTGAGCAGGAAAAAAGCATTGCACGATACTTGGATGACCCTGAATGTTTGGTTTATGTGGCATTAAAAGGAGAGCTCATTGTTGGCTTTATCTCTGGGCATTTTTGTGAGCTTATCTCAACGGTCAGCAAACCAGTGCCGATGGGAAGTGTCGATGAACTGTTTGTCTTGCCTGATTATCGAAAAGAATCGATTGCTGAAAAGTTGTTTAACAAAGTTGAAAGTACTTTTGATGATTATGGGGTTGAACAAGTCTTTGTAGAAGTTTGGGACTTTAACTCGCCTGCCAAGGACTTCTATCAAAAAATGGGGTTCACACCTCACATTCAATGGATGAGGAAGGCTTTGCACAAAACGTAGACAGCGATTTTGTGTGGCTTTGATTACAATAGTTCAACTGCAACAGCAGTCTTCAATATTCTTCTATTATTTTTTAGGTAAACTCGTTGGTTATTCGATATTTATTAGTTTTCATACTGTCTCTTTTGAGTACTACTTCCGCTTGGGCAAACGACACTTTGCCCGATCATATCGCGGGCGCCTTGTGTGTAGTACGTGCTGATAACCAAATCGTGTTGGTTGATGAGTTGATCACCGGTCAATTGTCTCTACCGGGAGGCACTGTTGTTTCAGGTGAGCCGCCAGCCGTCGCGGCGCAACGTGAAACGTGGGAAGAGGCTGGTTTGTCGGTAACGGTCGGTGATGTGCTAGGTTATACCGACAGTGCCGTCGTGTTTGATTGTATTTCTGACTCTGAAGTGATCAGTTACAAGGCTCGAAATGAGTTAGGTGGCTTTGAGCTGCCGATTTGGTTTGCTCCTCATTATGGCGTGGAAGTCAGCCGAGCGATGTTACTTCCTCCTACTGAATTGCAAGATCACCAATACCGCTACCCAGAACAGTGGTCTGAGATTAACGAGCTGTTTTTATCTGCGACAGATCAACCGGTGACGTATGTGACTGAGCTGGTGGGCGCGGCACCCAAAGTCCATCAAGTTGAATTAAATTGGATTGTGTCACTTCAAAACACGTTCGATAAGATGCCAAGCGTATTTGCGAATACTGTGCTTTTGACTGACTTGTTGGCCAAGCCATGGGTCTTCATTGTGATATTGCCGTTAATTGCTTGGTACTTTGGCCGTAACTTCGCGTTGAAGTTTGGCTTCACTTTGATCTCGGTGACACTACTTACTTTAATCGCGCACCAAGGTTTTGGTTTTCCACGTCCACACGCTTACTTGCCAACATTGAAACTGGTGATGAGCAGTCGGTATAGTTTTCCAAGTCTGTTGGCTGCCTTGTGGGTCAGTTTAACCTTGTTAGTCTTTTGGAAACTAAAGCGCCTCTTGGAGCAAAAAGCCATTCTGGTAGTGCTCGCTGGCCTGCTGTGGATCATGCTATTTAAGTCTTATTCAGGTAGTGCGTTTTTTAGTGATGTATTAATGGGTGGCGTATTAGGCGCTTTAACGACGTGGCATATCGTGAGATTAGACGCGAAACCGGATGTTGATATTAGCGCCTTATTGAGTTCTAAAGGTGTTTGGTGGGCATTGTGCTTACTGTCGATTGTTCTGACGGTGATATGGCCACTGCCAACATTCTCATTCTGGGTGGCGATTTTGACGACGATTGCATGCCTAGTGACGTTAACAGACTCGAAACCTTTGGTTGGTCAGTTCTCATTCAAGATCGTTCTTGGAGTGATGGCGATGTTGTTAGCGGGAAATCTGCTGATTAGCTGGGCTGGAAGCTTTGTCTCTTTCAGCGGTATTGCTTCATTTATTGTTGAAACGTTACGTTTCCCAATCTTGATTCTGTTTGGTGTGGTGGCATTTCGTCTGCCATGGAAAAGAGAGTAAGCGACTCGACTAACACAAAATCAAAAAGGCTGTGCAGTGCACAGCCTTTGTCATTTCTGAAACAAGCAAAAAGTAATTCTTATTAGAACCTGTTGAGTGTTTATGAGTTGAAGATAAACTTCTCAATCGCGACCGCTACACCATGGTCGTCGTTGCTAGCTGTGATGTGATCCGCCAGTTTCTTGGTTTCTTCCATTGCGTTTTCCATTGCAATGCCAAGGCCTGCGTATTCAAGCATATGGTGATCGTTTTCAGCATCACCCATGCAGATGACTTCTTCCGCTTTAATGCCTAAGTGTTTCGCTATCGCTTCAATACCGACACCCTTGTTTGATTTCGGGTTTAGGAACTCTAAGAAGAATGGTGCACTTTGTACGATAGTAAACTGAGTCTTAAGCTCTTGTGGCAACTTACCGATGATTTCAGTCAGCTTGCTTGGTTCAGCGACAATCATAGTTTTGATGATTTCGTGGTCATCTTCTAGTTGAGAAAAGTCGAACTCGGTTATATCTAAGCAATTAATACGCGCTTCAATACCAGTGTACTCATTGTTCTCAGGTGTGATTAAGCCGTGGATCTTGCTGAAAGCATGGACATAACCACCAAGCTGTTCAGCGAGGGCAGCAATCTCTTTTGCGGCTTTACCGTTGCTGATCTCACTGTGAATGATCTCTTTTGTCGATACGTTCTGAACCATAGAGCCGTTGTAGAAGAGTACAAAGTCATCTTCGCCGTCAATCGAAAGCTCATCTAATTTGCTTTGCATGCCTTCTAAAGGGCGACCAGAAGCGAGAACTACTTTCACACCTGCAGCTCGTGCTTTGGCGATTGCGTCTTTGTTCTCTTGAGAAATCACTTTTTCACTGTTGAGTAGTGTGCCATCCATATCAAGAGCAATCAGTTTGTACATGTTGTTCCTTACTAAAAAATTAAAAGCTAACGAAATCTATGGGCGAAAGGATAAGGGAACTTGAAAGTTCAGGCTAGGGCTTTGATCAACTCATTTATCAGTACTCATTTGTTTGACCAAAAGGGGGAAGTGCTTTAAGGTCTGCGGTTGATTAATTTCATCAAATGATTGAGCTGAGGGAAAGTTGTACAAGATTAATGAAATGTTTGAAACCATTCAGGGTGAGGGCGTGTTTACTGGCGTTCCCGCTGTTTTTGTTCGTCTGCAAATTTGCCCAGTGGGCTGTTCTTGGTGTGATACCAAGCAGACCTGGGAAGCGTTGCCAGAAGAGGAAACCAGCCTTGGCGATATTATGGTTAAGACAGAAGATTCACCTACTTGGTCAGCAATCGATGCTCAAGGAATCGTGAATGAATATATCAAGCAAGGTTACACTGCTAAGCACATTGTGATTACTGGTGGTGAGCCATGCATTTATGATCTTGTTCCTCTTACTGAAGCGTTTGAGCAGCACGGTTGTCGCTGTCAGATTGAGACTAGCGGAACATCAGAAGTTAAAGCCACACCGGACACTTGGGTTACGGTGTCACCGAAAGTGGCGATGAAAGCGAAACTGGAAATCTTAGATAGCGCCTTGCAACGTGCTAACGAAATTAAGCATCCAGTAGGTACAAGCAAAGACATCGAACAACTTGACGGTTTATTGGAGCAAGCAGCAGTTCCTAACGACACTGTTATCGCTCTGCAACCAATCAGCCAAAAAGACCGCGCTACTCAGCTTTGTATTGATACCTGCATTGAGCGCAATTGGCGCTTATCAATACAAACTCACAAATATTTGAGCATCGCATAGGTTGTATTTTTACTGGGCAAGATAAGTCGCTAGTAGAAGGTTCTCGTAAGGATTTAAGATGAAAAAAGCAGTGGTAGTATTCAGTGGTGGTCAAGACTCAACAACGTGTCTTGTTCAAGCATTAAAAGAGTATGATGAAGTTCATGCGATTACGTTTGATTATGGTCAGCGCCATAGACTCGAGATTGAAGTTGCTGAGTCATTGTCGAAAGAGCTTGGTGTGAAAGCGCACAAAGTGATGGATGTGACTCTGTTGAATGAACTGGCTATCAGCTCTTTGACTCGTGACGATATTCCTGTGTCTCATGAGCTGCAAGAGAATGGGCTGCCGAATTCATTCGTTCCTGGTCGTAATATTCTATTTCTGACTCTAGCGGGTATTTACGCTTACCAAATCGGTGCTGAAACCGTGATTACAGGTGTGTGTGAAACAGACTTTTCTGGTTACCCTGATTGTCGTAATGACTTTGTGAAGGCGATGAACTCTGCACTTGTACAAGGTATGGACAAGCAGCTTGATATCAAAACACCGCTAATGTGGTTAAACAAGGCTGAGACATGGGCGCTAGCAGACCAGTACTCAGCACTTGAACTTGTTAGAAACAAAACACTGACTTGTTACAACGGCATTGTTGGTGATGGCTGTGGCGATTGTCCGGCATGTGAACTGCGTAAAGTTGGCCTTAACGATTACCTCGGTGATCGCGAAAGCATCATGGCTGAGTTGGTTCGCAAACAGGCTGAGAATAAATAATTTCAGGTAAATCAATCGGTTCGTTATATGCATCAATAATGCAGTTTCGGCCGTTGCTTTTGGCTTGATAGAGTGCTTGGTCGAGCACTGAATACAAGTCATCAAAGTCACTTAATGCGTTTGAGGTTGCTAGATAAGCAAAACTCGCGGTAACATTAAGTGACTTTTTGCTTTCTGATAAAAAGACAGTGCTTGAAATGGCGTAGTGCAACTCTTCAACGCGTTCTCGTACCTCTGCTGGTGGGGTATCGGTTAACATGATGACAAATTCTTCACCCCCTAAGCGACCAAACAATTCACCATTCACTAAGTGTTTTCTAATTTGATCACTAATATGGACCAGTGCCCGATCACCAGTAGGGTGCCCATGCTCATCATTAATCTTCTTAAACCTATCTAGATCGAGCAGCACGAGCACATGCTGTTTGTCCGTCCCTTTACAGCGTTTCACTCTTTTGATTCTTCGAATTATCTCAGTTCGGCTATATGCTTTCGTTAAGCCATCAATTGCTGCTTTTGCGCGAACCGTTTTGTTTATCAATACCGTGAAGCTTGCAGCGCAAAGCAACAGAATAACAACGATGTTGTACATCCATCTTTGATGTTCCATTTTTTCAATTTGAACGCGGTCGAGTTTCGTCTGATGTGTCAGGAAAGAGCTTTCTAGTTCTTGTTCATATTTGGCGTGCGTCAGGCCGAGCGCTTCGAGTGCGAGTCGATTGTCGATATCTCTAGCTTCCATTTGTATTGACGAGTATCGCTGGTAGAAATAGAAAGCTTGTTGGTAATCGCTGAGTGATTGATGAATATCAGAAAGCTGAAGAAGTGACTGCGCGATGTATTTATGCCTTGTGACTTGTTCAGCTAATTCTAGCGCTTGTTGAGCATAGTTGAGTGCTTCCGTTGGCAGTTTCTGTTCTTCGAACATATCGCTGATCGCCAAGTAAGCATTGATGCGAATGACATCATTGCTCAGTTCGCTCGAAGCTGAAAGAGACTCAATTAGGTAGGTTCTCGCCACATCATAGTTTTTCGTTTGAGTGTACGCTTTTCCTAAGCCAAGACTTGTGAGTGCAATACCGTAGCTATGCGACGTTGAGCTCAGCAGTGTTCTTGCTGTCTGAAAGTGGTGAATTGCTAGTTCACTTTGCTCTTGGTTAAGGTAGAGATCCGCAAGGCTGTGATGCACTTGTGCTTTCATTAAATCTGAAGCGTTTACTCTGAGAATGAGAGCTTGCTCTAGATACTCCGCCGATTTTTCATATTGCTTTAATTCTTTGAGCAAGTTACCCACATCGTTGTAAACCCCTGAAATATCATGCCCTTGTGGAAACACGTTTATTAGTGATAGGTAGGTGTCTAGTGCAGCTTGATAGTCACTGCGGAAATGATGATTGTTCGCGATGACTCGATAAGTCCCGAATTTTGGTAATACAGGGTCAGCGATGTCATGTAAATCTGACTGAAGGGCAGAGCAGTAATAGTTCGCTTGATGGTATTTAGCTTGCTCGTTAAGCGATCGGCATAGCTGGTACTTTAGTAAGGCTTTACCAGTTAAATCACTGCGAGATTGCATTTTCGCCAAAAGTGTTAGAAAGCCTTGTTGTGCTTGTTCATATTGGCCTTTGCCGTCTTTCCTCAGAGCAGAAATAAACGCTGTTTCTATCGCTTGGTAGTCATTGTCGTTTGAAGCGATTCCGTAGAACGGCTGATCTCGGTGGCTCATGTATTGATACAGAAGAGACGCAAGGTAAAGCTTATCTCCATAAACCGTTGAGCCGATGTAGCGTGTTTGCAGCATGTTTAATGCGCGCTCAGGAGAGTGGTTTAAAGTAGAGAGATAAAGCGCGTTCCAATCAGCATTTGGAGTAGAGCTTAGATTGGAGGTATAGACTGGTGAATTGTGGTCACGATCTGATGTTGATACTTGGCTATAAGAACAAAAGCTAATGAATAGTAGAAAGGTAACAAAAACGAAGTGATTCACAAGAGACGATCAATCAGATAAAGAACGATATTCTATTATTAGTTTGATGTTGCTTCAAATTCTGAATGGTGCGACTACGTGGTTATGCGAGGTAGGTCTCTAATTTATTGATACTAATCAGAGGTATATCGGTCGCGCGAATCGTGCGACCGATATCGGAAATTAGATGTATAATTTCGCTAGGTCAGAAGGCTCAAGTTCTTTGCCTTCTAATGTTGCATTCCAGTTAGTACCAACAAGAACGCCGTCTTCAGCAAGAGTCAGTAACCAATCTTCTACAAAGATATCTAGTGGAATTTCTAATACTTCGAAGTCAGCCCACTCTTCAACGTTGTGAGTTTGAGCATCTTCTTTTGAAGACCAGAATGGCATCACTTCGCTGTTTTCGAATTCACTTGAGTCACATGCTAGCCAACCTTCTTCGTTGCGAAGGCCCCATACCAGTTTAGTTTCTTGTGTTTCAGAAACGAAAAGTTCTAGATTTGCTTGAGTATCAGCTGTTAGTTTGCTCATGGATTAATTCTCTATGTTGATAACGTGGCAAGATTAACATTATAGACGGCTTAGGTATATGCTATTCAAGGAATTATCACCATACTGAAACGTTAACTTAAGATAACGTTTCAGTATGGTAAAAGCTGGGTACGCCTACTTTTTAATTTTGGTGAAGATGTGCCATTCTTCTTTGATATTACCCTTAAATCCAACAACGGAAGCAACAACTTTTCGATGTAGTGCGTGATTGATTTGGGTGTCATCACTGCTGAATTCAGAATCACCATGACCTACGATGCTGACTCTAGATGGCTGAATACCGTTGCTAATTAGCGCTCGTCTTACATGTGATGCACGTTCTTTCGAAAGCTTTAGGTTATGTTCCGCGTTACCTACTTTGCTGGCATAACCTTGCAATTCAATGCTGGTACTTTCGTAGCGCTTTAAAAATGCCGCCATTTTGCGTATCTGCCCTAGAAAGACAGGGTTTATTTCCGTTGAATTATTAGCGAAGAGTATATGCAGCTCTTTCTTTTCCGATGACTCGAAATATGATCCACAACCGTCGTTATCGATCTCGGCACCAATTTGTGTATCGGGACATAAATCTCGCGCGTTTATTACACCGTCATTGTCATCATCTTGAAGATCGTAAATTTGAGTGACCGGCGGTAGAGCGCGATATTCGAATTCATCTTCGTTGTTTTCAGCTAAAGCATTGGCAGATACAACCATGAAGCAAAGCGATAATACTGTGTTGGTAAGCTTCATTAATATTCCACCTTTTCATTCCATTCTTCTGGGATCTCAACTCGTAAACCGATGAGTAGGTTACCAGTTGCGTTCATTACGCGATATTTTGCGTATTGCTCGTCATACTTAGCATCTAAATAGCCTTTACGAGCTTCGAATAATTCATTCTCAGTGTTAAGTAAGTCGAGAAGGGTACGTTTACCGATACGGTATTGTTTCTCATATGAGATTACCGTGTCTGATGCCGAGTCTACGTGGTCAGATAGGAACTCTTTTTGCTGAACCGTTAAATCAAGTGCGCTCCATGATAGACGTAGACTCTCTTCTACATTACGATATGTACTTTCACGCAGATCTTTGGCCTTATTTAATTGGTAAGCAGCACTTTCAGCGCGGTCTTGATCAGCGCCGCCGTTATACAAGTTATATCTCAAGCGGACCATTGCGGAAAATTCGTCACTACTCCCTTCGTTGCCACCTGCGTCATCACGCCAGGTTTGCGCGGCTTCGAAAGAAACAGTCGGATAATTTGAACTTTTAGACTGTTTATATTGGAATTTAGCGGAGTCCACATCGGCTTGTGCAATTTTAATAACAGGATGTTGGTTGAAAGCTTTCGCAAGAGCGCCATCTACGGTGTAAGGAATTGCTCCAGTGTCTGCTCGCGGAAACACTAACCCCAAAGGTGACTGTCCAACAATACGTTTAAATTGAGTATGCGTATCAAACAAATTATTTTGTGCTGCGAGCAAGTTACCATGAGCTTTCGCAATACGAGCTTCTACTTGGGACATATCTGCTGTAGAGCCAATGCCAGATTCGACACGTTTTCGAATATCTCTATAGATATCCTTGTGTGTTGCCAGGTTGTTTTCAGACAGGGTGAGGACTTCATAAGCTTTCACTGCATCAAGGTATACTTTGGTGACCTCGAGAGCGATATCTTGGGCGTTGGAGAGTAATTGGTAACGAACAGATTCTGCATCAGCCGCAGTACGGTCAATATCATTGGATGTATTAGCGCCATCCCAAATTAACTGAGTCAAAGTAATCGTCGCTTCTTTACGCGTCAGATCTGTTGAATTTGTATTGGTCACTAGATCGGTATGCTCATAACCAATCCCACCATCTAGATCTATACTTGGACGATAAGCACCGCCAGAAGCATCGTTAACGTAACGTTTACTTACGTACTCATTATAAGCACTTTTAATTTCAGGATTGCTTTCCAACGTAAAAGCGACGGCTTGCTCAAGAGTTTGTGCCGCAGCTGGAAAGGTCATTGCTATAGCTAGCCCTAAGGTCGTCGTTTGAATCCTATTCAATTTGCATCTCTCCAAAATGAGTCACACCTGAGTCTTAATTTTGCACGATGATATACAAAATTCAGATGAACCGCCAAAAAAATTACGATCGCTACAACTGGCGCTCGCAAATGGTTGTAAATTTGTTAACCGATCACTGTGCGTATTGTGATGTTTTAATGCACTTAGAACACCTATTAATATGTCAATTATTTTTCGTTAGCACAATAACTTATATCAAATTTAAGAGCGCTTTAAGTATTGATGAGTGTGACCATTGTCATCATGGTGTATACGACCTTGTTAAAATATGCATTCATAACTATGAATTATATGGTGTTAGGTGTTATATTTTACCTAATATTATAAATACAATGTCACTATTTTGACGTTTTGATTGAAAAATGAGTTTTAGGGGTTTATATGGACATGACAGTATTGAATGCGAGCGGTGCATTGGCACTTGGTCAACGCATTGTTGTTTCGGTAGATGGTACAATTAAAGTCCTAGAAGACGGCCAGCCATTACAAGCAGGGGATGTCATTCTTGAATCCCAGAGCGAAAACTCTGAATCTCCAATTTCAGTCAAGCGTTTTTCGCCTGAAGATGGCGGTGAAGTTGAACTAGACCAAGACATTGCAAATATCTTTGCGGCTTTAGAAGAAGGTCAGGATCCGACGGAGCTAGGCGAAGAATTTGCAACGGCAGCTGGTGAAAGTGGTTCAAGCCTAGTAAGTAGCGGGACTATTGAGCGCGACGGTGAAGAAACCATTCCAGGTACTGAATTTGTAACGACGGGCTTTGAAGCGCTGGGAATGTCTCGTACTCAAAGCTTGAGTCTTCTTGATGCTTTCCGTTCGGTTGACCAACCGGATAGCCTAGGCACAGACAGCGAGACCATAGTTGACACAACAGCTCCAGATGCGCCAACACTGACACTTGATACGGACTCTGGCTCAGCGGCGGATGACTTCTTAACCAACGACGGCAGCTTCACAGTCGGCGGCACAGAAGAGGGTGCGACAGTCGAATACCTCGTTGACGGAAACTGGACGACAACCGCACCCGTACCAACGGAAGGTGACAACACGATCACCGTTCGTCAAACCGACGCAGCGGGTAATACATCAGGCAGCAGCGAGCTGACGTTTACTCTAGACACAACAGCGCCAGATGCGCCAACACTGACACTTGATACGGACTCTGGCTCAGCGGCGGATGACTTCTTAACCAACGACGGCAGCTTCACAGTCGGCGGCACAGAAGAGGGTGCGACAGTCGAATACCTCGTTGACGGAAACTGGACGACAACCGCACCCGTACCAACGGAAGGTGACAACACGATCACAGTTCGTCAAACCGACGCAGCGGGTAATACATCAGGCAGCAGCGAGCTGACGTTCACTCTAGACACAACAGCTCCAGATGCGCCAACACTGACACTTGATACGGACTCTGGCTCAGCGGCGGATGACTTCTTAACCAACGACGGCAGCTTCACAGTCGGCGGCACAGAAGAGGGGGCGACAGTCGAATACCTCGTTGACGGAAACTGGACGACAACCGCACCAGTACCAACGGAAGGTGACAACACGATCACCGTTCGTCAAACCGACGCAGCGGGTAATACATCAGGCAGCAGCGAGCTGACGTTCACTCTTGATACACAGGCAGAATCAGGAAATGTGATCGTAGATAGCATTACATCAGATGATGTTGTTACTGAGACTGAAAAAGAGCAAACAATTTTTGTTACAGGTACTGCTACCGGTGGAGACATACAACCTAACGACGTCGTAACTGCTGTCATCAATGGAGCGACATATACTAGTGTTGTAAAAGAGAATGGTATTTGGGAACTAAGTGTTAATGGTGAGGACCTAGCAGAAGACACCGAGTTCACTGTTTCTGTTAGTTCAACCGATAGCGCAGGAAACAGTGTTTCAAGCTCAGGAACTTCTACTCATATTTATGACTCGACTCCGGTTAATGTAAACATAGATATTGATCCGATTACTGAAGACTCAGTCATTAACGCAACTGAAGCTCAAGGGACGGTTATGATTACAGGTTCTATTACTGGTGAGGATTACGTTTCTGGAACAGTAACACTGACCATCAATGGCGTTGTGTATACAGGCCAAGTAATCGACGGGAAATATAGCATTGACGTCAATGGGTCTGACCTAAACTCCGATAGCGATAACATCGTCGACGCGAAGGTAGATGTCGTAAATGAAGCTGGAAATGTTGGCTCGGCTACTTCGACAGAGTTCTATCTAGTTGATTTAGCTGCTAGAGGAACGATCTTTATTGAATCCATCACTGACGACAATGTTATCAATCAAAGTGAAAGCGAAAGTACCGTTTCAGTTAAAGGTACTGTTGGAAGAGATGCGGATACTGGTGACCAGGTATCAGTCGTAGTAAATGGTGTGACTTATCTGACTGTTGTCCAAAGTGATAAAACATGGAGTGTAGATGTTCAGGGCAGTGATCTTGTAGCTGATAATTCAGTGACAGCTACTGTTACCGGACAAGATTGGGTTGGGAATGAATTTAGTAGTTCGATTTCTAGAACTTATGATTTAGACACCGATATCAGCAAACCGACCATCGATCTGGTGGCGTCGAGCGACAGCGGCGACAGCGACACAGACAACCTAACCAATGACAAGACGCCGACGTTCTCGCTGGGCAACATCGATGACGATGTGGTGGCAGCGGGCATCGTGGTGCTCAAAGACGGCGTTGCCCTAGAAGGCACGCTGACCGAAGAGCAAGACGGCACTTGGAGCTTCACGCCGAGCGCCGACCTGGCGGATGGCACTTACGACTTGAGCGTAAAAGTGACGGACGATGCGGGCAATAGCGCGACGTCGACCGAGCTTGAAGTCATCATCGATACCGAAGCGGCGGCGACCATCACAATCGATGATGATATCGCAGGCGACGACATCGTGAACGCAGCGGAAGCGGCTGGTGACGTGACCATTACGGGTACCGTGGGTGGTGACGCCAAACCTGGTGATACCGTGACGTTGACGGTGAACGGCAACTCAACCGATTACACAGGCACGGTGAAAGCGGATGGCACTTACAGCATCAATGTACCGGGCAGCGAGTTAGTTGCGGATGCGGACAGCACCATCGTGGCGAGCGTGAGTGGCACCGATGAAGCGGGCAACCCGTTCACGGCGACGACAGAGGCAAGCGGTGACAACAAAGACGGTGGTTACGAGGTTGATACCGATATCAGCAAACCGACCATCGATCTGGTGGCGTCGAGCGACAGCGGCGACA